>CBDLTN010000167.1:0-4730 GCA_965306065.1 uncultured Sulfurospirillum sp.
CTTAGTAACCGTGCATACCTTGTTTATGACGTAGAGTTAAACGGTAAGGTTGGAGAGTTCGATGTTGAGCTAGCAGAAGAGTTTTTTAGAGCAGTAATCAGCAGGGCAGGACTCACGTTACATGTAGAGTGCAAACGAGGTAAAAACAAACATCATATACTTGAAGCAGCTTTCAAATCTTTTGCAGTAGCATTGCGTCGCTCGATTACAAAAAATGATAGAATAGGAATTCCTAGTACAAAGGGGATATTATGATAAAATTACTAGTTTTTGATGTAGATGGATGTTTGACTGATGGAAGTATAATTTATGGAAGCAATAAAGATGAGTATAAATCATTTAATGTAAAAGATGGTTTAGCAATTGCATCATGGAACAGATTAGGACTTAAGAGTGCAATTATTACAGGAAGAAACTCAAAAATAGTTGAAAGAAGGGCAAAGGAATTAGGTATTACGCATCTTCACCAAGGAATTAAAGATAAAAAAACACTTTTAGAAGAGATACTAAAAGAAGAAAACCTTACTTGGGAAAATGTAGCAGCTATTGGTGATGACTTAAATGATTATGGGATGCTTAGCAGTGTAGCTTGGTCATTTACTCCAAATGACGGTGTGAGTTCAATAAAGAAATGTGTAAAAACTGTTTTGAATGCAAATGGTGGAAATGGTGCAGTAAGAGAGATGATAGATTGTGTAGTAGAAAAAGAAGGACTTAAAGAGGAGTTTTTAAAGCTTTGGCAGTAAAATTTTTATACTATTTTATATTTACATTTGTTGCTATAATGGTATTTTTACTTTATCAGAAACCTTATAATATACAGTTGAGTGATGGAAGTAAAAATGAACCAAATGTAGAGATGGTTGGCGTAACAAACTACTCTATAACAAAAGATGGAATCTCTCATATAATAGAAGCTACAAAAGTACTTAGATTTATTGGTCATGATGAATTTTATGATATTGATGCTGTAAGAAAATCTAAAGAAACTCTTTTAGAAAGAATGAAAGCAGACAGTGGAAGATTACAAAAAGATGATTTGAATTTTGTAGGTAATGTTCGTTACAAAAATAGTGACAATGTAAAATTTAAATCGCAAAGAGTAGATTATAATTTAAAGACAAAAGTGGCTAAAACAGATGTTGAGTTTACTTTAGAAGACAACAGAACAATTTCGCACGGAACTTCGTTAGTGTATAACACAACAGAAGGCAAAATATATGCGAATAACATAAAATCAACTATAGAGGAAGAATAGAAATGAAATCATTATTAGTAGTACTTAGTTTAGCTACTCTTTTGAGTGCAGAAACAGTAGAAGTAGTTGCAGATAAGTTTTTTGCAGATGAAAAGAAACAGATAACAGAGTTTAAAGGTAATGTAGTAGTTACTAAAGCAAAAGATAAATTAGTAGCAAAAAAAGTAGTAATAAAATTTGATAAAAATAGACAACCTTTAAAATATATAGCCTCAGGTGATGCTAAAATAGATATGATAATGAATGATAAGGTATATTTTGGTTCGGCACAAACTATGATTTATGATCCTATAAAAAACCAATATACACTTATAAAAAATGCCTTTTTACATGAGAAAGTAACAAATAAAAAAGTATATGGTGAAAAAATATTTGTAAATCAAACAACCGGTCGTTATGAAGTAGAAAGTGATGGAAGCAAACCAGTTAAATTTATCTTTAAAGTTGATGAGAAGAAGAAAAAATGATTATAATCAAAGAAGCTAGTTTTGTTAAGTCTGCTGAAAAGATAGATCAAGTTTTAGATGAAGGCACAAGTGAAGTAGCTTTTATAGGACGTAGTAATGTTGGGAAAAGCTCTATAATAAATGCACTAACCAAAAGAAAAGGTTTAGCAAAGAGTTCATCAACTCCTGGAAAAACCAGACTAATAAACTTTTTCGATATTAAGTTTAAGAAAGATGAAGAGGATTTTGATGCAAGACTTGTAGATCTACCTGGATTTGGTTATGCGAGAGTTTCAAAATCAATGAAGCATGAGTGGCAAAAAACTTTGACAAAGTTTATTAAAGAGAGATCATCAATTAAACTTTTTGTTCATCTTGTTGACTCTCGTCATCCTAATCTTGAAATTGATAAAGAAGTATCGGCATATCTACATGAAATATGTAAAGAAGATCAAAAAATAATGGTTATTTTTACTAAAGCAGATAAACTAAAACAAAAAGATGTAAGTGCTTTAAAAAAGATTTATCCAAATTGCCTAACAGTTTCAAGTTCGAATGGAAAAGGTATTCAAAAAGCAACTGATATGATATTTGATGCTCTATTTGGAGTGGATATTGATTGAATATACAAAAGCTAAGCTTTCTGACATAAAGGAGATGCAAGCCTTAGTTGAAGAAGAAGTAAAAAAGGGTACAATTCTTTTTAGAAGTTCAGATGAGATGGCTACTAATATACGCTCTTACGTAATAGCAAAAAAAGAAGATGTGATTGTTGGTTTTGGAGCACTTCACTTTCATGCCTATGATTTAGGAGAGATAAGAAGTCTAATAGTTAGTGATAAATGCCGAGGAGAAGGCATAGGTAAGGGTATGGTAAAAAGTATGTTAAAAGAAGGTAACTCTTTAGATGTAAAGAAGATTTTTACTCTAACTTATCAACAAAGTTTTTTTGAGTCAATTGGCTTTAAAGAGATTCCAAAAGAATCATTACCAGCTCATAAAATTTGGGCTGATTGCGTTAAATGTAAGCACTTTCCAGTATGCGACGAAGTAGCATTGATCAAAACTATTTGAGGTTAACTCTCTTTTGTCTTTTTTTGGTAATTTACCAAATCTTAAGTTCACTTTATACTTTCATGCCTCTTTTTATAGGAGTGTTTTTTGCGTACATAGTTATAAACTTTGAAAAAGAGAAAAGTAGGCTTTATGTGTATCTTAGTTTTGCTTATTTGACTATATACGACTTAGACAAGGGTTTTTATCTTTTCTCTTCACTTCTGTTTTTTATGCTTTTTTATTATATTTTTGTGGAAAAAATTAGAAACTTTTTTACATGTAGCAATTGTATAATAGCAATTTATGTTGCAGTAGCTTATTTGGGACACTTTTTGTTAAATTCATTTATATCATATATTTTAAACCAAGCAAGACCTGTTTTCTCAGAAGGTTATTTTTACTATATAATCATAGATATTATCTTAGCTATAGTTTTATTTAAAGGAAAAGTATGAGAATAAAACTTTTACTTCTAGGGTTTACAGCTTTTTGGTTAGTACTGCTTGTTAGAATATACTATATAAGTATAAAGTCAAATACTTATTATGAAGAGATAGCAAAACAAAATGCAATTAAAGTTGAAGATTTAGCACCTTCTCGTGGATCTATATTGGATATCAATGGAAAACCATTATCAGTAAATAAACTTGGATTTAGTATAGGAATCAGACCACAACTTAGTTCAAAAAGAAATCAAAAAGTTTTAGAAGAAGAGATAAATGCATTAGTTAAGAACATAGAAGGTTTAGATGCAAAAAAATTAAAAAAACTTTATATTAAAAGAGATTCTCCATACTCACATGAGTTTGTTAAAGTAGTTGATTTTATATCATATGATGATGTTATTGCTAAGTTTTCTAAACATCAATATTGCTTCAAAACGTTACTATCCATATAAAGACTTAGCTTCACATGTGATTGGCTATGTTGCAAAAGCAAATTTAAAAGATGAACAAGAAAACCCCGTTGCTAAACTTACAGGTTTTATAGGTAGAACTGGTATTGAAAAGTATTATAACTCTGTTTTAGAGGGTCAAAAAGGTGTAAAAAGAACAAAAGTAACTGCTTTTAATGAAGAGTTAGAAGAGATAGATAAAAAACTTCCAACAAGTAATGATATCAAGCTAAGTTTAGATTTAGAACTACAACAATATCTCTCAAAAGAATTTAATAAAAAGAGTGGAGCTGTTATTGTAATGAATACAAAAACAGGTAAAATATTAGCAGCTGGTAGTTTTCCTGAATATAATCTAAATCAATTTGTAAGTGGTATTAGTCATAAAGAGTGGAAAGTATTAGCAAATGATTTTAATCATCCTTTTACAAATAAGCTTATTAACGGACTTTATCCCCCAGGTTCTGTTGTTAAAATGGGAGTTGGATTGGCATTTTTAGAAACAGGACTTATAACTCCTTATACAAATTATTATTGTAGTGGTTCAATGGAACTTGGAGGAAGAAACTTTAGATGTTGGAAAAATACTGGTCATGGTAAGACAAATTTAAAAAAAGCTATAAGAGAAAGTTGTGATGATTATTTTTATAAAGGAAGTTTGAAAATCGGTATTGATAAAATTGCACCTGTATTAAAAGATCTTGGGTTTGCTACAAAAACAGGTGTAGATTTACCTTATGAGTTTGTAGGTTCAGTTCCTGGACGTTTTTGGAAAATGCAAAAATATCAAAAACCTTGGTATCAAGGTGAAACTTTGATTACTTCAATTGGACAGGGGTATTTTTTATCTACTCCTTTACAAGTAGCTAAACATACTGCCCTTTTAGCAACAGGTTATAGCGTCACTCCTCATTTTATAAATAGTGTAGGTGGGTTAAATGTAGATTATGGTAAAAAAGATATTTTAACTTATACTCAAAAAAAGAATCTACCACTTATAAGAAAATCTATGAGAGAAGTTATATCACATCCAAGAGGAACTGGTCGTCGGTATATTAATTCTAAAGTTGATATC
>CBDLTN010000168.1:0-4720 GCA_965306065.1 uncultured Sulfurospirillum sp.
GATTTTGATATGGATTATGTTCAGAGCGAGACAAAAGGTAGAATTGAGATTATCAAAAAAGATAACGAAGAATTATATAGACTAAAAAAACCTCTTAAAAATGTACCTGATTTTGTATCTCGTCTACAACTTACTGATGAAGTAATGGCTAATGTTGAAGCAAAAATCAAAGAAGAGCTTTTAGCAGAAGGAAAACCAGAAAAAATTCTTGATAGAATTGTTCCAGGTAAAGTTGCTAGATATATCTTAGATAATACTACTCTTGATCAAGAGCAGTGTTTATTAAATCAACAGTATGTTATGGATGATAAGCTAACTGTTGCAGAGGCTGTAGTAGCTGAAGCAAAAAAAGCTGGCGGAACTGCTGAGATAGTTGAATTTGTTAGAATTGAAGTAGGTGAAGGAATCGAGAAAAAAGTCGAAGATTTTGCTGCTGAAGTTGCTGCACAAGTAGGTTAATAAACCTTTACATGTAGAGGAGACTTTCTCCTCTGCTTTTAAAATAAGAAAGGTAAAAATGCTACCTCTTTTAGAAGTACAAAATCTTTCACACTCTTTTGAATACAATCTTTTTTCAGATATAAGTCTTACTCTTAAACCACAAGAGTCTATTTCTATTATTGGTGTAAGTGGTAGTGGAAAGTCTACACTTTTACATATTTGTGCAACACTTTTAAAACCAGATAGTGGGGAAGTTAAACTTTTTGGAAAAGATTTATATAAACAAAAAGATAGAGATATTTTAAAGATGAGAAGAGAAGATGTAGGTATTATCTTTCAATCTCACTATTTGTTTAAAGGCTTTGATGCTTTTGAAAATGTAGAACTTGCAACTTTGTTAAATGATACTAAAATGGATAATGAGTTAATAGAAAAATTAGGTATTTCAAATGTATTGAAACAAAAAGTTGGTGAACTCTCAGGTGGACAACAACAACGTGTTTCTATTGCTCGTGTATTGTCAAAAAAACCAAAGATTATATTTGCAGATGAACCAACAGGTAATCTAGATAGTAAAACTGCAAATGAAGTTATGGATATTTTGTTTGAGTATATTGAACAAAATAATGCAGCACTTCTTTTAGTTACTCATGATAATGATTTGGCAGACAGATGTAATATAAAATGCAGTCTTTAGTAGAGTTTATTGGTCAAAATCAAGTAATACTGTTTTTATTACTCTTTACAAGATTAAGTGGACTTTTTGCATTTTTCCCATTTTTTTCCCATATGAAGATCCCTATGTCTATAAAAACTGCTTTAGTTTTTTTTATGACAATATTTCTTTTTCCTTTAGCTACGCTTCCAAATATTGAATTTAATGTCGCTGGAATTGTTTTAGCTGTTGTTAGTGAAATAATGCTTGGTTTTATAGCGGGACTTTTTTTAGTTATAGTCTTTGCAATGCTTCAACTTGCAGGTATGAGTATCTCTTTTGTGATGGGTTTTACAATGGCAAGTGTTATGGATCCGCAAACAGGTACATCATCTCCTATTATTAGTACAATTTTTACCATACTTGCATTAGTAGTGCTTCTTGCTTTCAATGGACATCATTTAATGATACTTTTTATAGTCGAATCATTAGAAATTTTGCCTTTAGGTGGCTTTTATCCAACTCATAATATTTGGGATTATCTCGTTGGAGCAGTTTCAAATATGTTTATTTTTGGTTTTATTTTATCCTTTCCTATGGTTGGATTATCGCTTTTAGCAGATATTGTATTTGGAATGTTAATGAAAACAATGCCATCATTCAATCTTCTTGTAGTAGGTTTTCCAATAAAAATTATGGTTGCTTTTGTTGTTATGTTAGCGGTTTTATCTTCCATAATGTTAATTTTTAAAAAAGAGATGATAGAGGCTATTAGTAAATTAAGTATCTTATTTATATAGCCCTAATCTATTTTATATTAAAATAGGATAATTATTATATCTTAGGAGTTATATTATGCATTTTCTTCTTGTAAACAACAATCCGGCAGTATCTAGACTAATCACCTTAAGTGTTGAAAAACTTGGTTTTGAGATATCTGAAACAACTTCATTTGACGAAACACCACTAGAAAGTTATGACATAGTTTTTGTTGATAGTGCACTTTATAATGAGATAACAATAGATGAGATGAGAGAATCTGGGTTATCAAGACACTTTGTTTGTATTGCTCCAAGGGGTGAGAGCAAACCTGAAAATATGGATTCTATTTTAGAAAAGCCATTTCTTCCTACAGACTTTATTGATTTAGTTTCTAAGATACAAAATGAAAACAGTGATGAAGTACCTGATGTAGAAGAAGAAACTCTTGAAGAGGAAAATATGCAAATTGATGATAAAGAAGAAATAAATTTAGAAGATGAAGAGATCTCTATAGATGTAGAAGATATTGAATTTGATGAGATTGAAGATTTGGATTTAGAAGAAGATAATGAGAAGATAGATATGAGCAGTATAGAAGAGGAAATAGCAAAAGTAGATGATAACGAAATAGAATTAGATGATGTGGAACTAGATGAAGAATTAGATTTACAAAGCGGTGAGATAGATGATGAACTTGGATTAGATGAAGAAATATTAACTAATAGCGATGAGGAAAATGTTGAAATTGAAGAAGATGATATAAAAGAAGATTTAGACTCAATTTTAGATAGTGAAGATATAGATGAAGTTAAACAATTGTTAGAAGAAGATGAAGAAGATGATGAAGAGCCAAATGAACTAGACGAAGATTTAAGTGATGAAATAGCAAGTGTCGAAGATGAAGTATTTGATGATGAAGAACTATCTTTAGATGATTTAGAAGATGAAGATGAAGATGAAGATGATAAGTCTTTGGTTGAACTTGAAGAAGATAGTAGAAAAGAGAATGAAATAGATTTAGAGCTTGAAGATGATGGTTTAAATTTGGATGAAGAGTTTGAAGAGAGTATAGAAGAAAGTGATAAAGATACTCAAATTGAAATAACAGCTGATAACGTAGAGGAAAATATAAAAGAAGATGAGTTAGATGTTAGTGAACTTGAAGAGCAGATGGCATCTATTGAAATAGAAGATGACTTGAAACTTCATGAGGATATTACTAATGAAGAAGAGATAGAAACTTTAGAAGATAATTTAGAAAATGCTTCTGTTGAAGAGTTAGAAACAACACTAGACAGTTTGATAGAAGAGAGTGATAAAGTGGATAGTACAGTTTCATCTTTAGAAGATATAAAAGAGAATGACATTTTAAAAGTACTGGGAAAAGAAGAAGAGATTACTAAGACAACAACAAGTGTAGAAGAGAACTCTTTATCTGATGAAAATGTAAATATCGAAACAGAAATACAAGAAAAAGTAGCTAAAAGTATCAAAGAGACTTTAGAATCAAGTTCTATCAAAGAGGCACTTAAAGGAATGAAAGTAAATGTATCAATAACATTTGAAGAGGATAATTAACAGTGAGAGGTGGAATGCTGATTATATCAGGACCTAGTGGTTCTGGTAAGAGTTCATTAATGAATGAGATGTTTAAAAAAATAGACGATATTTATTTTTCAATCTCAACAACAACGAGAGCTATAAGAGAAGGTGAAACTGAAGGTGTTGATTATCACTACATAGCTAAAGAAGAGTTTGAAAGTGATATTGAAGAAGGTCTTTTTTTAGAGTGGGCAAAGGTTCATGACAATTACTATGGGACATCTTTAAAACCTATTTTAAAAGCTTTACACGATGGTAAATTAGTAGTGTTTGATATAGATGTTCAAGGTCATAAGATAGCACGAGAAAAGTTTGGGGATGCAATTACTTCTGTTTTTATAACAACACCAAATCAAAATGAGCTAAAGTTGAGGCTATCAAATAGAGGAACTGACTCCAAAGAGGTTATTGAAAAACGAATTAATAATGCAGTTTCAGAAATGACGAGGATAAGAGAGTATAATTATGTTTTGATAAATGATGATTTTGAAAAAACATTAGAGAGACTTACTGCTATTGCTATATCTTCTAGGTGTAGGGTACATTCAATTGATACTGAAGAGTTTATAAGTGCATGGGTGAGTTAGAGAAATTAAGAATATAATGGTATAATAATCAATTAAATTTTAATGTAAACATATAAGGAGATAGTATGGGCGTTCCTAGTATGCCAGAACTACTGATTATTTTAGCAATCGTTGTATTGCTTTTTGGAGCAAAAAAGATTCCAGATCTTGCTAAAGGCATTGGTAAAGGTATTAAGAGTTTCAAAAGTGAGATGAAAGAAGACGAAGTAGCTGATAAATCAACTGATGAAAAAATAGAGAAAAAAGAAGAAGAGACTGCATCTGCTAAAAAAGTAGAAGAGACTAAAGAAGTATAAAAAAGGCACGAGATTGAAAAAACGTGTCATACAAGCGATACAAGATGAACTTGGGCGTGAGTTTATTCTAGAAAAGCCAAAAGATTTATCTTTTGGCCACTACGCAACACCGATAGCATTTTCCCTTGCAAAAGAGCTTAGAAAATCTCCAATGGTGATAGCAGATGAGCTATGTAAAAAGTTTGAAAACAGTGTTATATTTAGAGAAGTTACATCTGTAAAAGGGTATATAAACTTTAAATTAAGTGAAGACTTTTTAGATGAGTATGCATCATGGGCTATATCTAATGAAAATGACTTTGGAAAATCAGATAAAAATGAGTCTATTTTACTAGAATATGTAAGTGCTAATCCTACAGGTCCTCTTCATATAGGAC
>CBDLTN010000169.1:0-4646 GCA_965306065.1 uncultured Sulfurospirillum sp.
TCAATCTTACTCCAATCAGCAGAAAACATAAATGATACTGCCTTACCAAAACTGTCGAGAGAAATGGCATACATCAATAGACCTAATAGTATAAGACCTAAAAGCGGCATTAAAATAAGATTTATCTTTTCAATTCCTTTTTTGATACCCTTTAAGACTATATAGATAACAGTTCCTGCAATAAGTGTATGATAAAGAAGTTGAGTTCCTAAATCTTTTGTTATAAGAGTTTCAAAAGCTGCTCCTGCAGTTTTTGCATCTGTTGGAAGTGCACCAAAAGATGAAAAAACATAACTTAAAATCCAACCAAGCACTACAGAGTAAAAAGATAAGATTATAAGACCAGTTACTATCATAAAACCAGCAAGTTTCCAATTTTCATTTTTACTTTTTGAAGTTTCTACAAACGAAGTTGAAACATTTGCTTGTGCATTTTGACCAATGACCGCTTCAGCTAAGAAAACTGTAAGACCAATGAATGCAATTGCAAGTAGATACACTAAAACAAATGCTCCACCACCATACTCTCCTGTGGTATAAGGAAACTTCCATATATTACCCAATCCTACTGCAGAACCAGCTGCAGCTAAAATAAAACCTATTCTTGAAAAACGACTCTTCAAATTATGCCTTTTAAAAAATTTATTGATTATATGAAAATTAGTATGAAATTCGCATGAAAATTTAAAAATAAATTCAAATGAAACTTACAAACATCATTGTACTGTTACTTTTTGAGTATATTTCATTTTTTTATAAGTAAAATTTATTCAAACATCTCATTAATCAAGTTTTTATACCACTCATGAGCTCCTTGAGCCAATTCTCTTGAGCGATATTTTCCATTAGTTTTATTCATAAAAGCTTTTACATGCATGCCTGTTTTATCATAACTTATTTCATGCCCTACAGCGATAGCTTCTTGAGGGTTTTCTCCAACTAATGAGTAACAAACATTGCCCGGAAGTTCTAATATCTCTTTTTCGCCTCGTAGTCTGCTATTGATAAAATTTGCACATATTTTTGCTGTAGAGGTTGCCATTTGCGCACTTGGAGGAAAAGTATAACTAGTACAATCACCAAGTACATAAACATCATTATCACTTTTACTTTTATAAGTAGCACCATTCATTAAAGCTCCTCCCCAAGAGTCTGTTTGTAAGTCTGCCATTTTAATGACGTTACTAGCTTTTTGAATTGGTATTAGATTTAATATCTCGTAGTTTATAGTTTTAGCAGTTCCTTCATAATCTTCATAGTTTTTATAAGTTCTATATTTTATTGTTTGATTATCTAAATTTATATTTTCTATTTCAGCTTCACCTATAAAAGTAATGATATCACTATACAAATCATTAAAAGCCTCTAAAAAAGCGTCTGATTTTGCACGAGGTTTTTTTGTGTAATCTAGAATAATGACTTTAGCTTTTAAGTTTTTTTTCTTTATAAGATTTGCTATCATACAAGCTCTTTCATAAGGAGCAGGGGGACATCTGTACTTTCCTTCTGGTACCGTAATAACAATATTACCGCTTTTGAAATTATCTAATTTTCTTTTTAGAGCAAAGTGTTCACTAGTACCAATCATTGCAGGTGTAGTTTTTATTAAAAATTCTCTAGCTTTTTTTTCAGACAGGTTTGGAAATTGCTCTTTGTAGTTATAATCAATTCCTGGTGACAATACAAGTAAGTCATATTTGATTTCACCTTTTGATGTAAAAACTATTTTAGTTTTCCTATTTATATCAGTAACTTCACAACATATAAAATCATATCCATACTTAGCCGCTGGTTTATAATAATCATGAGTTAAATCTTTTAATTTAACATTTTCTACTTCACCTAGATAAAGATTACTATATGGGCAAGAGTGAAATACCTCCCTTTTTTCTAGTAAGGTTATTTCTATATTTTTGTTTTTTATTGCCAAGTTTTTAGCAAAAACAAGACCGCCAACCCCACCACCTACCACAACAACATGAGGTATTTTAGGTTTTTGTTTTAAAATCTGTTTTTTTTCTGTACTTTTTGCCTGCATTGAGGAAGCTACCAAACCAAGACCAGCTACTTTAAATACATCTCTTCTACTTAGTGCCATAAATATCCTTTATACAAAAGTGTATATAAATCTTTTGAGTTTTTTGTTGATAAGTATCAAATATAACTTAAGTCAAGGCTTATGAAATAATTTATTGATATAATTATCTTTATATTTTTTTATAGATAGGAGAAGGACTATGAAAAAACTTTTAATTTGCATTAGTTTACTTATCTCTGTATTGTTTGCATCAGAGATTGATTTAGAGAAAGAAAAAAGAACTAAAGAGGCTATTGAAAAAGCAATAGAAAAAGAAAAACTATATGCAAAAGAGAAAACATTTTATGATTCTAAAAGTTATGACTTTAAAGATTCAGAGGTAAATGAAGATTCTTTACCAACTTTGCGTGAACAAGAAGTAGATGATTTGGATATGGATGATGTTTATGACTAAATATATATTTAAATTAGAACGATAAGTAAATCGAATATATTAAGTAATATAGTAACTTTGAAGAGACTATACGCCAAATAATTTTATAATTAAAAGATATTTTTGTTTTGTTTTGATAGAATTTATAGCAATAGCAAGGATTGAATAATGAAAGATTTTAAAAATTTAGCGAAAAAATTTTCTGCTTTATATATCGGTTCAAAAGAGTGTAAGTGTTTAGATTATATTAATAGTGTTTTTGATGTTGTTTATTATATAGATAAACAAGAAGAAGCATATAAGGTTTTTGAAAAAAACTATATTGATATAGTATTTATTGATATAGACGGTTTTGAGTGCATATCTGTTATTGAAAAATTAAAAGAGAAAGTATATGATTTACCAATAGCAATTGTGACTGCTTTAAATGATAAAGCAATGTTTGAAAAAGTCATAGCTTCAGGGGTAACGCAAGTTATCTTTAAACCTATAGAAAAAAATAATTTGGAATTTATTATCTGTAGTATAGTTAAAAAGTTAAAAAATAAAATTGATGCAAAAAATAGATATTACAAAGAACAACAAAAAATCAAAAGAAGTACGTTAGCAGGCTTATCTTCTATTAGTGATGTTCTCACAACGCCACTAATTGTATTTTCAAGTGAAAAAATAATTCATGTAAATAAAAATATGCGAGGACTTTTTAAAGAAAAAAAAGTTTTTCTGAGTGAAGAGCCTAAGCAAAAAGAGTTAGGCGGTATATTTGAAAACTTCCATGATGATATGTGTTTAGATCAAATTCCATGTGGAAAAAGTTTTGATATAAAGTATTATTATAAAGCAGCTGGAATAAAAAAAGTTTTTTTCCCATCTAAATATAAAATTAATCTTGAAGGGCATAAAGATAGTTATGTTGTCTCTTTTACGGATGTAGCTCCACTTTTAATGCAATTAAAAATGATGCGTTATCAAAAAAATAAAGTAGCTAATTATAAAGATCTTATAGAACAACTTTTAGTTAAGCGTCTTTTTAAGGATAACAAAAAAGCTATTATTAAAAAAGAAGACTTTGTAAATGATAGTAATTCAATCGATGAAAATCTAGATGAAAAAGATAGAAATATATTAAGAAGAGATCACTCTTTTAAGATAGCTGCTACTGAGTATGTTAAAAGTTTAGATGAATTTCTTTATGAAGATGTAAAAGAGTTAAAAGAACTAGAAGATGATATGCAGGTATTAATTGATGTTTTTGTAGATAATCCTGATAGCCAACATTTAGCAAAAATTGCTAAGTTATTTAATGAACAAAGTAGTGTTATTATATCTTTGGTTGATTTTATTGATTTAGGAAATGCCGTTTGTTCATTGAGTGATTTTTTATATTCTTTAGAAAATGAACAAATAAAAAGTAATTTAAAAACAATAGTACCGATGATTAAAAATATTTTAGGTGACCTAACTCAGTGGAGAGAAAATATCTTTGTTTCACAAAATACTTTAGATATTCATTATTTGGATGCATCATTATTTAGCAGTATTTTACAACTACAAGTGGGCATTGCAAATGAAGAAGAGACAGACAGTGGAGAGTTAGAGCTTTTTTAAACTTTTATTATGAAACTCTAAAGGAAGTGTACATTTAAAGTTTGAGCATAATTGTTTTTGGATGAAGTTTTTAAGTACTAGTTTGATAAAATAAATCAAAAACTTTGCGAGAATAATATGAGCCAAACAGAATTTACACACCTACACTTACACACAGAATACTCTTTGCTTGATGGTGCTAATAAAATAGGCAAGTTAGCATCAAAACTAAAAGAACAAGGTGTTAAAGCAGTAGAAATGACTGACCATGGCAACATGTTTGGTGCGATTGATTTTTATCAGGTTATGAGAAAAAATGATATTAAACCTATCATTGGACTTGAAGCTTATATACACAACCAAGACGATATTGATGATAAAACAACTAAGCAAAGATTTCACTTATGTTTGTACGCTAAAAATGAAATAGGGTATAAAAACCTTATGTATCTTTCAAGCCAGAGTTTTATACACGGTTTTTACTATTATCCACGTATCAATAAAAAAATTTTAAAAGAACATAGTGAAGGTATCATTTGTAGTGGAGCTTGCTTGCAAGGTGAAGTTAACTGGCACCTAAATACAAAT
>CBDLTN010000170.1:0-4616 GCA_965306065.1 uncultured Sulfurospirillum sp.
GAATAAAGAAAATGAATTAACTAATCATTGGAGTATATTTTTATATGAAACATCTCCTTTTTCTCAAAAACTATCAAGTGATCAAATAAATTTTCCAATTTCCTATCCAAAAAATGTAAAACCATACATTGGAGCACTCGATCTTAATGGTGCACCAATATCTTATGTACAGAGTAAAGATATAAAATTATATTTAAAATTAAAAAATAGTTATACTAATGAAAAATATCTAGATGTTATTGAAGACAGCATAGATGTTGTAAACAAGTATCCAAATACTATTTTTAAAAGTGAATTTATGCTCTATAGACTTAGAGCTATTGACAAAGGCATGGATGAAAATGATGATAAAATAACTAATGACTTTGATGCTAACAATGTAGTAAAAGAAGGAAAAGCATGGATAAAATCATTTCCTTCGGATAATAATATTCCAGAAGTTTTAATGCTAATAGCAAAAGCTTATTTAAAAATGGGTTTTAAATCAGACGCAAACTATTTTATGGATATACTAATAAGTGAACATGAAAATAGTCCATATACAAAAAAAGCTATTTTAGAATTTGCTGATTCTTTATATAATTCAAGACAAAAAGATAAAGCAATAAAATTGTATTTGGATGTTTTATACTCTGCAAATGATTTAGATATTGCCGCTGAAGCAGCGATAAGATTGAGTGATAAAGAGATGAACAGAGGAAAGACCCAAAAAGCTAGAGAGTATCTTCTTAAGGTCTTAGAAGCAAATCAAGAATATCTTCTTAAAGATAGAATATCATCTTATGAACTTGCAAAGAAATTGGCACTTAACAAGCTCTATGATGTAGCAGCAAAAGTTGCAGATGTTATTTTGGTCGGATTAAAAAAGAGTGATGATAATAGAGAAACTATATTAAGAGATAGTGGTTTATGGCATGCAAAAGCAAATGATATACAAGATGCATACGATACATTACAACAATATCTAAAAGAGTATAAATATGGTGATTATATTGAAGAAGTACAAACCAGCTTAGATGAGCTGTTTTTTGAATTAAATGAGACTAATGAGACAAAATTAGCAAACTATTATGATGAACTTATTGATAAATATAAAAATAAGATAGGTGATAGAGCTGTTGTAGAAAAGGCTAAACTTTTACTTTCTCAAAAGAGGTATGAAGATGTACTCAAAATGCAAGATGTATTAGAGTATGTAAGTGAAAACAATGCAACAAATGAACAAGTTCTAAGCGCTGCAAACTCTTTAGTTTTACTAGCTCTTAAAGATGATGAGTGTGAGCAAGTAGTTAATTATGTAGAAAAATATAAACTTGGCCTTGAAAAATTTGATAGTCATGAAATTTTTGATTGTTTGGCAAGAACATCAAGGTATTCAAAAGCAAAAGAGCTTAGTGAAAAATATATAAAAGATGGAGCCTTAAAAAAGAGAAATATATGGATGCAAAAGTACCTTTTAAGTCTTTATAAACTAAATAAATATGCTAGTGTGGTTGATGTTGGTCAGGATGTTATTAAAATGTCAAAATCTTTAAAAGTAAAACCACAGAACAATACACTACAGATGATATTTTTCTCATTAATGAAATTAGATAAATTAGAGCAGGCAATAGATATTGCAAAACTAACAGAAAAAAATAGTCCAAATGAATTAAAAAACAGCGATGTTTATATAGAGATAATCCAACGTGCTGAAGATGATAGGAATGATCTTCTATTAAAAGAGTATGCAGATAAAATTCTCTCTCTTCAAAATAGGTATAAAAGCTATGTATATACACCAGAGGTAGAACTTAGCCTAATAGGAGCACTACAGAGGCTTGATAAACCAAAAGAGGCTTTAGTTATAGCAAAAGGGCTTTTAGATAAAAAAATCTCTTTAAAGCATAAAGCAAGAGCATATTATAATGCAGGAGAACTTAGTATGAAACTAAATAAAAATAAAGATGCAAAAGAGTATTTTGAAAAATGTACAAAGATAAAAACGCAAAGCTCATGGAAAGATATTTGTGAACAGAATATGAAGTTACTTTAATATGAAAAATTTAACTTTTATATCGTGGAATGTAAATGGCATAAGAGCTGTTGATAAAAAAGAAGCACTTAAATGGATTGATGAAAATCAGATTGATTTTTTAGCACTTCAAGAGATAAAAGCTGAAAAAGAACAGATACCTTCAACTATATTTGATAAAGATTTTAAAGAGTTACATGTAAACTCTTCTTCTAAAAAAGGACAATCAGGTGTTGCTCTTTTTAGTGATGTAAAACCTTTACATGTAGATATAACAAAAAATGTTGATATATTGGATGAGGGACGTATAAATGAGTATCATTTTGATAATATAGTTTTTTTTAATGTATATTTTCCAAATGGACAGAGAAATGAAGAGCGTTTAGAGTATAAAATGGCTTTTTATGATAGGTTTTTAGAGCATATTGAAAGCTTAAAAAAAGAAGGAAAATCTATTATTATTTGTGGAGATGTCAACACTGCACATACAACAATAGACATAGCTCGTCCGAAAGCAAATGAAAAAACATCAGGCTTTTTAAAGATTGAAAGAGAGTGGATTGATAAGCTCTTAAGTCATGGTTATATAGACACTTTTAGACATGTTCATGGGGATATTAAAGATAGATACAGTTGGTGGTCATATCGTGCTAATGCAAGAGCCAATAACGTAGGTTGGAGAATTGATTATTTTTATGTATCTGAAGACTTGAAAGACAACATAGTAGCAGCTGACATATTAGATAATGTTTTTGGAAGTGACCATTGTCCTATAAGTTTGACAATTAAAGTATAAATCACAGGTTAAAATTACAGTAAATTTTTTCCTTGTTCTTTAATCTCTTTATATTTATGAAAATGAAAAGTTTTGTACTCTTTTGTATTTGGTTCAATTAAAAAGATGATTTTTTTCGTTTTAGTTAAGTTGCTTTTTGTTTGGTTGTATATCAAAAGTCTGAGTGATTTTTCAAACATATCAAAAACATTTTGTATTTTTAAAAGCTTGTTAGGTTTAGTTGATATAAAAGAATTTTTTCCAAGAACATCAACTGCTAAAACATCATCCAAACTGGCTTGAAGAATTCCAAGATTTTGGCTTAAAAAGCCATCAACATAAGTGACACCGCCTATGGTTTGTTCTTCAAAGATACCAGGTATTGCCATACTTGCAAGAAGGGCGTCTTTTATATATACATCACTATATTTATCAAAAATTTTTGGATCTCCATTTGATATATCAGTTGCGATTAGTTTAAGTGGAATTTTTGTATCTTTTATTTTCAATGAACCAAAGATATCATTAAAAATATTCTCTATTTTACTGCTTTTTATAATAGAATTACCATTCAAAGAAAATTTTACCCAGTTAAATACATTTGAAAAATTTACAAAAAGTTGATAAATCTCTTTCTCTTTTAAACCAATAGCCAAACAAGCACCAATAATACCACCCATGCTAGTACCAACTATCTCTTTAGGAGATATGTTTTTTTTCTCCAAATCCTCTAAGACACCTAAGTGAGCAAGTCCAAGCGCTCCTCCTCCTGATAGTACAAGTGAAAAATTATTGTGATTAAACAAGTTAAATTCCTAAAATAGTTGAGTAGAGTTCTTTTACACTACCTTGAATATGATCTTCGAATTGTGAAGAATTAAAAGTCTTTTGTCTTTTTGCCAGACGGGCTGTATTTGTTATGATTTTTTCTTTAAGTTCATCTTTGTTTAAATCTCCATCAAGAAAACTAAGAGTCTCTATAAGTCCTATAGCCTTCATAGGATTTGGAGCTCTTGTATATTTTTTTTCAAGATAAAAGACTTCGTCTATCAGACCATCGCTTAGCATTATTTCAGTTCGTAATTTAATTCTGTCTCTAAGAGTCTCTTTGTCTATAACTATCTCATAGAGTTCTAAATCTTTTATGATAGGGTCCCTTTGGTTTTGTTCAAAAAATTGACTTGGAATTATGCCTGTTTGAAAATAAATCTCAAGCCATTTTTCTATACGGTAGCTATCGTTTTTACTAATAGCATTTGCATAGATTTCATCAAACTCACTCATAAGAGCATATCCTTGCGCTAAGGATTTTTTAACTTTTAGTTTTGTCTCTTCGCTAATTTGTGGTTTAAAACTAACCCCGTCAATCATAGATTTTAGATAGAATCCGGTTCCTCCAACTATGATAAGATTTTTACCCTCATTTTTACTTTGCTTTTTTGCCTCTTTGTATAGTTCAAAAAATACAGTTACGTTAAAGTCTTCGTTTACGTGTAAAGCATCAATTCCAAAGTGTTTTATTCCTTTTCTCTCTTTTTTTGTAGGTTTTGCAGAGGCTATGTCTATCTCTTTGTAGATACTAAGGCTATCGAGTGAAAGGATGTTTGCATTTAGTTTTTTTGCCAACTTTATGCTTAGTGAAGTTTTTCCTGAAGCTGTTGGTCCAAGTATAGCTATCTCTCTCAATATATCCCTTTAAATCATAATTTAGCTACAATTATACCAATTTTTAGTAGAATAGTTCAAAAATACAAAAGGTTAAATTTGCAGAAGTTTTTTAAAGTGCTTAATGATATCAATGAACTTATTATGTTCAAACACTCAATT
>CBDLTN010000171.1:0-4557 GCA_965306065.1 uncultured Sulfurospirillum sp.
CATCTTCTAGTATAACAGATAAAACAATTCTAATATCTTTAACTCTTTTTGGTTTTAAACCAAGTTCTAGCAGTTTATTTTGCCAAAGTGTTATTTCACTAGTTTTTATTTTATCTAGCCTCTTACCTTTAAAAATAGGCAATATATGACGATTGTAGTTGCTCTTATATCGATTGAGAGTTGATTCTTTTCTTGTTGCACTATGAAGTTTAAAACTAACTTCTGCAAAGTCTTCAAACAAAGGTACTTTTTTAACATTATCATTATTAAAGAACTCTCCACTATGTACTTTTAAAAGCATTTGTGGAATTATTTGTGTATTAGCTAATTTTCTATTAGCTTTTGTATCTTCCATATTAAGAGATTTTTTTATAACCTCTCCATTGAAAGAAAACCTTACCCATAGCGTATTGCCACGGGTATACATTTTAGGTTGTGTCATTTTATCCATTTATGTATCCTCGTACATAAATCCTCAAAATAAGACTTTTTAGCATACACAATAATTTTATCATATTAAATCTTTTAATATGTTATTTGCCACCTCTTTAGCATCTATGGAACTTGTTGAAGATTGCACCCAACTATCAATTGCTATCTTATCAAATAGTAATTTTCCAGTTTTTTTATAGTAGTGTTTACCCTCTATAAAATGGCTATTCTTTAACTTATGAATATGGTCTTGTGAGTAACCCAAATAGTTAGAAGCTTCTTTGATATTTAACCATCTTTTTTCACTTGATAATTTAGCATCTAGTTCTTCTAGCTTTACAAGTATTGTGTTGATTTTTGATAGGTTTTCAAATTCTACTAACATTATACACCTCTACTATTTTTTTCTCTATTTGCTATCTCTAACTTTTGAGCAATAATTTCTTTATTATCATTATCTTCAAAGTAAAATTCACTCTCTAACCTTATAATCTCTTGTTCAAGTTCAACATCATTTAACTTATTAAAAGGAACTATATTTATTGGTTTGATAAGTTCACCATTGTCAAGAAGTCTATATTGATTATTATCATTTTCAATAGTCACTGGAATATATTTTTTCTTAAGTGTGTTTTCTTTTTTTCTTTGTTCTTCTTTGTTTTCCATTTCATCTAAAAAGTGTTCAGTTATGTCACTTAATAATTCAGGAAACACCCCTACTCTATGAATCACACCTTTTTTTAAAATCACACATATTTCATCACTAAATTTATCCAAATCATAAACATAACTTCTCTTTTTTATTCTTTCTAGTGGAGCATCAAGTTGCATAAAATCTTTTATATCAAACTTATCATGTATATGTTGCCATATAGTTTGACTCTTAGCTCTATTCTTTGAGTTGTTTTTAATATCCTTGTCAGTTACATTACTTGTATCAACCAATCTAATGTCTTTTGTAGCCTTTTTAAATAGCATATTAGCGTTAGATAGTAAATCATCTATAGTATCAATCCCATAAGCTTTTAAATGTGGTCTATGCATTTCAAATTCTACATTGAAAATAGGTTTTTCTACATCTAAGCCATTCGTAGCAAAGTACTCATACATCATCTCTTTTTTCTTTGATTTTTGTAACTCTAATATTTTATTGTAAAGCCTTAACATAAAGGGAGGTTTACCAACATAGATAGTCTGCATCTTTGTAGAAGTACCATGTTCACTAATAGTGTGATATCTTTGCTTTCTAGTTGCAAACATAGTTTTATCAATATACGATAAATCATAATTAACAAAGCAATTTATATCTGCTCTTGTAACTAAAAATAGTCCAGTTGTTATATCTTTTAGTAAATCATTTTTTATTAAAGAGATTAATGGCTTAATACCAACTTCATAAATTCCTATTCCTTGGAGCTGTACTCTTATATTGTGTAATCTTTTATTTGTATTCTCGTCTTTAAAACCAATTCTAAAATATTTATTGATACACTTAAACCAATAAAAGCCCTCTGCTTTGTTTAGGTATTGAAGTGACATATTGTTTATTTTAATATATATATCTTTGTTAGTGTAATCAATATCGTTTCTCTCAAAAATGGCTTTCTTATCTTCTACTTGGTTTAGTAAATCTATAAGAAAGTTACTGTAGTTTTTATTTGTTTCAAGAAAGCCGAAAAGAGTATCGACACCACAAGCTAAATTCACATCTTTCATTTCTTTTCCTTTGTATGCAAAATTCCGTTTGTATCTGGGTATTACTAAGAAACCCAGATAAACAGTTGATGAATTCGGAGCAAGAAAGGGACAAAGTCCCTATCTAACTCCTATAATTCCTCTCAGGTTAAATACCGTAGAAATTCACATCTCCAAAGTAACCAACCTCTACATCCACTTCTTCACCTTCTTTTCCAGCATATAAAGAAACTTTACTCTCAGGTATAGAAATATCAAGCAACGAATTTTTATAACCGCCACTTTTCAATGGTATTTTAGTCATAAGTTGCAACTTGTGTTTTGGAGGAACTACAGTTCCATCATCCTTTGTATAGCTATTGCCTACAAATGTATTAATTAATTGTGCTTTTAATGTCAGCATGACCTCTCCTATGGAGATAAGCGCTTATCTAGTTTTGAATTTATCAGAACTGATGTGAGAATTTTATATTAAAGGGGATATTTTTACCTCAAATTTTTACCGCAAAATATCGGTAATTTTACAGAGTAAAAGAAGAGTTTGTAGATTGAATCATATTATCTAATATTGCAAGTTCTTCTAAGTTTTTATTTTTAAGAGCGAGTTCTCTTTTTTCTTTTTGGATTTTTTGAATGAGATTTCTATCTACAAGTTTAGTATGAATAGTAGGTTTAGTAAAGGAGTAAATATGATTTACATAAATAGTACCAATATAATAAATGTTTTCAATATTTTTATCTTTAATACTAGCATTTATACTTAGGCAATACATTATAGTATCCACGATTTCTTTGGTATTAACTTTCTCAAAATTTAAGATTTTAAATTCATTATAAATATCAATTGCAAAGTTGGTTTTCATTTTCTTTTCTGTCATATTAAAAGCATCAAAAAACTTATACATTTTTATAATATTGTTTGCAAAATTTCTTTTGTATTCGCTAACATAAGATTCTTGAAAATTGAAGTTATCAATTAGTTGATCAAATTTAAATGGATTTTTACCAAAAATGTCTTCTAAAAGTTTATATGGATTATTAAAATATTTTGGTTCAGTTAAACTTCTAAATTTTGCATCATGAAGTTTGTTAATTAAATCATTTTCATTGTTAAGAAAAAATATAAAAAGAGCTTTTAACGTGTATAAATGAAAATAAGAATCTAAACTGCTAAATTGATATCTACATAGTTCCATTGATGCATCAAGATGAGTTATTTGTGTTTTAATATATGAATTAATAGTTTTTTTACTTTTTTTAGTTATATGGATGAAGGAAGAGTTAATATGTCGTTGATTAGACCATGTATTATAAGTATATATGTAGTTACTTAAATCACATAAGCTATCTTCTATTTGTTTCAATTCTTTTTCATCAGTAGGTAAAACATTGAAGCTTTTTAATACTTCTTTTGCTATATCTATAAAATATTTTAGCTCTATATTATTCAAAATTCATCCAAAAGCTAAAAGGTTAAAGTTTTATCAGAAATTTTTAATGACTTTGTTTTTAACTCATTCACATCCATATTTTTAATAATTTCATATACTTTTCTATTGTAATGAGTAATCTCTTGTTTTTTCCAGTTATCTAGTATATTACAAGGAATATTTAAAATTTCTTCTATAGTTTTATCTGTTACTTTTTCCGAAAACTGTTTTTTATTTGACTTAAGTTGAATTGTAAACTTTATTCCATAATTTGTATCTATGACACCACCAACTTGATAAGTTGGATTTATGATTTTTGCTTTTTGAGGTTCTTCAAAAAACTCTAGCATTTGAAAATAAATTCCTTTGTCGATTAAATCTAGATTTGAAATTTTATATATATTTGTATTATTGAAAAATTGAAGATTTAATTGATTATTATAATAAACAATGCTAACTGTTGAATCTTGTATTATAGGAAAAGATAATCCTTCATTTTTTAATAGTGAATTGATATATTCTTCTTCAGAGTCTATTTCAAAATCTTCTATTAATATATCAACACAGTCTATTTTTGATAAATTTAGTACAAAGACAATTTCTTCTATATTCATTTGTACACCTTTTTTTATTATAAGTCTATATATATAATATAAATTATATAATGGTATTATACAATATTATATTACAAATAATTAATTTTATAAAATGTTTAAAATTATTAAATCATATATTAATTACTTAAAAGGTAGTCATTTGTCAAATATTATTACTCAAAAACTTATTTCTTTCAGTGAAGATGAATTAACAAAAAAAATAATAATCCCTTTATTTAAATCAATGGGAATTAAAAAAGTAGAATACTATGGAGGTCAAGATGAAGATGGCAAAGATGTAGTTTGTTGGACAAAAGACACTTTTGGAGATACTATGCTAACAGTTATTCAAATAAAAAAAGTTTCTCCAAATAGAATTGCTTCTTCTAGAGATAGTATTATGG
>CBDLTN010000172.1:0-4450 GCA_965306065.1 uncultured Sulfurospirillum sp.
CACTAACACCAAGTGCAGTCATAATTCCAGCAGCTCTTCCTTGTGCGATAGAACGAGACATAACTAAAATCATATCTTGACCAGGAGTAAGTATAATAATGATTGATGTGATAATAAAAACGAATGATAATGCTTCCATATAGTCCTCTTTTTTATAATGATTATGTAAGTATATCAAACATATTGGATAGGTAGATAAAAAGTTATATCAAATCCGGCATTAGGTTCAAATGTATGATGCTTATTATAGACAACGTAAGGAGGATTTGTTGTAGTTTCAAATCCACTTTTTGGTAGCCAATCATGGTATGCGTATTGCATAAATTTAAGGATCTCTCCATATTTCCCTTTTACATCAAAAGCAGCACATAAAGCTGAAGACTTTTCGAAACTTTGAAGATGTGTATTTGTTAAATTTTTACAATCATTAGGAGCAATTGCAGCCATATAAAAGCAGTCTTTATGAGGAGTTATTATGGGGTTGTCATGAAAAATACCAATTTGTAAATGTTCTTGTATATCATTTGTATATAACCATGCTTGTATCTTTTGCCATGTATTAGTGGTTTTTTGACTTTTATATCCTTTTTGTTTTATATAAAATACTCTCATTGGTTTTGTTTTAACTATTTTTACTTTTAAAGATGAATAGTCATGATTTGTTACTAAATCAAATTCTGAATTTTTTATAATTTTATTAGAATACTCTTTATAACCTCCATTTCTCCAGATTTTAGGAGTTTGATTAAATCTACTTTTAAAAGCTCGTATAAAAGATGTTTGTGAACTATAGCCACACATATTTGCTATATTTGTTATAGTAGAATGTTGATTAGTTATCAAAAGGTTTGATGCTTTTTGTAGTCTTATTGATTTGATTGTTTCATATATATTTGTTCCCATTTGTTCTTTAAAAATCTTATGAAAATAAAATTTGCTTATGCCAAAATGCTCAGCTAACTCATCTATATTTATATTAGTATCTATATATTTATATATATAATAAAGTGTGTCATTGCTTATTTGTACATGTAAGTTAATAGTCTCTGTTTTTTTCATATTTTTCCTTAAATCACAATTATTATACATAAAAATAACAAAAATAGATAGTTTTATGAACAACTATGAGGAAGAATTATTTTGAAATTATTGTTAGAATTGTCCTAAATAAAAAAGGGAGAAGTAATGGAAAATATATATACACTTGCAATGCTAAGCTCAATTGTTGTTTTTACATTAACTTCATCAGTAACACCTGGTCCGAATAACATTATAATCTTATCATCAGGACTTACTTTTGGGTATAAAAAAACTATTCCTCATATCTTAGGAGTTGTACTGGGTTATCCTTTTATGCTAATCCTTTTGGGTTTAGGTATAGGAGTTGTGCTTGAAAAATTTCCTATTGTTTTAAATATACTTAGATATGTTGGTATTGCTTATCTTTTTTGGATGGCTTATAAAATTGTTAGTAATACAAGTAGTTATGAAGTAACAGAAAATTCTAATAAAAAACCCTTTAGTTTTTTGCAAAGCGCACTGTTTCAATGGGTTAATCCAAAAGCTTGGATTATGGGGTTAACAGTAATATCTTTGTTTGTTACAAGTAGTGAAAATAGTTTAATCCAGATACTTACTATAGCTTTAATATATGCTCTTTCAATTGTTATAGGTACAAGTTTATGGGCTATTGGAGGAGTGTTTTTGAAACGATTTTTGAAAGATGCCAAATCTGTTAGGTTTTTCAATATCATCTTGGCAGTTTTTCTTATAGTCTCAGTAGTACCTGTTATGTTTGAGTAGAAACAAAACCATATTTACGTTTTCTTATCCACTTTTCTATTTCCATAACGAAAACTAAACTTAAAGCAACAATAAATAGATAAAACCATATTGTGAAGCTAACAGGTTCCAAAGAGAGGATATCTTGCATAAAACCTATATGCATACAGCTTACATGTAAGAGTTGCGTAAAGATTACTAAGACTATCAAATAAGTACTGTTTTTATAAGATACTTGGTGAAGAAAATTTAGTTCTGTTCGAGAGTTAAATACATGTACGTTTTCAAACAATACCATGAGTAGTACGGTGATATTTCTTGCACTATATTCGTTAAATCCATTTTGTAAAAGTAAGTAGAAAATTATAAAGGCAGTTAATGCCATATATAGTCCGCCCACTAAAACTCTTTTTATCATAATTGAATTGAATATTTTTTCATTGGGTTCTCTTGGTTTTCTTTTTAGTATGTCTTTTTCACTCTTTTCAAGGGCTAGAAGTTTGTCTTGTAGACCATTTGTTACTAGATTAAGCCATAATAATTGAACAGGAAGAATAGGGATAGGCATACCAGATAAAAAAACTAAGATGATGAGAACTATCTCTGCAAACCCTGTTGAAATAAGAAGATGGATAACTTTTCTAATATTGTCATAAGTTCTTCTTCCTTCTTCGATTCCATTTATGATAGAGTCAAAATTATCATCAGTTAGAATTATATCTCCTGCTCCTTTTGCTATATCTGTTCCACTTTTTCCCATAGCCACACCTATGTTTGAGTGTTTTAATGCTGGTGCGTCATTTACACCATCTCCCGTTACAGCTACAAAATGTCCTAAATCTTGTAGTGCACATACGATATCTTTTTTCTGTTGGGGGTTTACTCTTGCATAGACTTTTTTATCTTTAAGTTCTTTTGGTTTTGAGCCATTTTCTTTCCATCTTGTTATTTCATCAAAGTCCATGACTTGTTCTTTTTTCTCACAAATTCCTAACTTTTTTGATATATAATAAGCAGTATTTGGATGGTCTCCTGTTATCATAACAACTTCTATACCAGCTTCTTGTGACATCTTTACTGCATTGTATGACTCTTCTCTTATGGGATCAATTATCGCCATAAATCCTAAGTATTCAAAGTTTTCAAGAGAGATACTTTTTGAATTTGCACTTTGAATTGATTCTTTTTTATAAGCAAGTGCTATATTTCTAAAGCCATTTGAAGCGTACTCATTTACCTCTTTTAGTATTTTATTTTTCTCCTCTTCTTCTACTTTACAAAACTTTAGTATAGTTTCTGGGGATCCCTTGATAAATTCATATTGTATATCATCTTTATGAACCATAACAGCTGAATATCTGTTTTGAGATTCATAAGGGACTTCATCCACTTTTTTATACTCCTTTACTGATAAAAGGTATGCTTCATCAGGAGTTATGGCATGTTTTGCTAAAGCAATGTCAACTTGATCACCTATAAATTTTAGACCATTTTTATTTTGTTCATATTTCATTTCATTGCATATCAGTGAGCCGATTTTACTGATATGTTCATTGTCTGATGTCGCTTTAAAAGAGACAAACTTTTCTACTGTTAATTCATTTTTTGTTAAAGTCCCAGTTTTATCACTTGCTATGAGAGTACATGAACCAAGAGCTTCTATAGCGGATAGTTTTCTTATAATGACACCTTTTTTACTCATGGCATAACTTGCTGATGATAGTGCGACTGTTATGGAGATAGGCAAACCCTCAGGAATGGCAGACACCATAAGTGCTATCGAGAAAAATAGCAGTTGAGTAAACTCCATCTCTTTAAAAACACCGATAGCTACAAGTAAAGCAATGATAAATAATACACTTTTAGCTATAGTCATCGAGAGTTTTTTTATCCTTCTTTCTAATGGGGCTTCTCCTTTTGAAGCTTCATCTAGTAGGGTTGCTATTTCTCCAATTTTTGTATTTAGCCCTATGGCTTTAACGTTACCATAAGCTCTACCCTTAGTTACAATCGTACCTGCATATATAGTATGTGTTTTAGAAGATTGAGCATCTTTTTTAACTGCTATGGATTCTCCCGTTAGCAGGGATTCATCAACGAGAAGGTCTTTAGAGTGTTTTAAGTTTATATCAGCAGGAACTTTTGAACCACTCTCTAAAAGAACAATATCATCTATAGTCAAATTATTACTGTCAATTATCTGAGTTTTTCCATCTCTTATGACTGTTGTTTCCGTTTTGAAGGATTCTTCTAAACTTTTGGCTTTTATTTCTGCTTTATACTCTTGATATGTTCCTATAATTGCATTTATGATAAGAACTCCTAGTATAAAAAATCCATCACTAAACTCTTGTATACTAAAAGCTGCAATTGCTGCAAAAATTAAAATATAAATAATAGGGTTTTTATGCTGTTCAATATATATATGTAAGAGTGACTTACCCTCTTTTTTAGGTAGTACATTAAGTCCATATTTTTTTATGTTCTCTTCTAATTGAACTTTGTTTAAGCCACTAGGTGTTGAATTATCCATATTTGCAATATCTCCAAATTTAGCTTTAGTTAAGCTTGTTTGCTTTGATAATCTCTTTTAATTCTTCTCCATCAATCATCTCTTTTTTAATCAACTCTTCTGCAACAGACTCAATAGCTGGCCACAATCGTTTTA
>CBDLTN010000173.1:0-4416 GCA_965306065.1 uncultured Sulfurospirillum sp.
AATATCACCTACTATAAATACATTTGGCTCTAATATTGGAACAATAACTAATTATATTTTTGATGATGTATTTGTTGATGAAAAGCCTTATCAGACATGGCTTGAAAAGCAAAAGAAAAATTTTGATACATTTGATAAATTTGAAGAAAAATTTATTGATAAACTTAGTTATGATTTTTTAATGGTTTGTTATAATGATTGGGATAGAAAGAATGACTAAATTATCACCGTTATCATTAGACCCTAATATTTATAAAAAATTAATCTACAAAGTAGACATGAGGACTGCTAGAGCTTCTAGAAAATGTATCCATAATAATATTAACTTATTAAACACAAGAATATCTATATTAGAAAGCAATACAAATTATCCAGAAAATATTACACCACATATTTATTTTAAAACAAGTACTTTAAAAGATGATTTAGAAAATTTATATAGTTCAAAAGCAAAGCATATTTTGACTTTTAAGGACAACTTAAAAGAGATATTTAAAAAAGGCTGTCCTTATTGTAATTCATATCATCCTGTGAGTGAAATTGACCATTATTTGCCTATATCACGTTTCCCTGAGTTTAGTGTACATCCCTATAATTTGATTTATTCATGCGATAATTGTAATGGACTAAAACTAGATAAATTCTTGAAGAGAGATGGTTCAAGAATGTTTATATATCCATATTTTGACTCTTTTATGGAAACTATACAATTTTTAAAATGTGACTTATCTACTTGTGGAATGAAATTAGATATAAAATTCTATATTGACCCTAGTATTGAAACAAGTCATCCATATGAATTTAATATTGTTAACGCACACTTCAATGAGTTACAATTAAAAACATACTATCAGAGACAGGCATTAGATCCTTTACTTTCATCTTTAAAATCAACTTGGACTAGTATAAATCCAATAACAGATAATCCAGAGTGGGATACATATACATTAAATGAGCTTCAAATATTACTAACTTATAAACTAAAAGAATTCCAATACTTTAATATAAATAGATGGGAAAGAGTTTTTCTCACTTCTTTAATTAACTGTACAAGTTATCTAAATTTAGTAGTAAATAAAAGTCTCCCTATCAATTAAGATATAGTAAGGTTAAATGTATAACAAAATCTCGCACACGAACAGCAAAGTTGTCGGCGAAGTCAAACGTTCAACAACCTCTAGGTTTTGGCACACGAAGCACTCATATTGATTTTCTGTGTTCCACAAATATTATGGGATTATGGAACAAAAAAAGAGATCTTTTATATTATATATTTAAAGCTTTATCTAATTTCCCTTCATAAAATATAGGAATTGAGAAAGTGTAACCTAATAAAAAAATGGGTACTTAAAAACTAAAGAAAATTTGATACAATAGTAATTCAAAGGAATTTTTTTGAAAACTGCTGTATTTTATTCTTAACCTATTAAACGTACTTCATAGTCATTTATAAGCACCCAAATTTTGCATTAAGTATTTTTGATTATATTAAACTTCAATATTATTTTCCCATACTTTTTAAATTATTACAAATTTTATTAAAATTAAGATATACTTTTAGATTAAATATAAATAATTGATAATAGGATATTATACTAAATGGAGAGTAATCAAGTTTCAGAACTATCTGGCTGTATGATAACTGATGTACAAATAGATAAAAGAACCATCCTTTATGAAGAACTAGCAGAATATTACTATTTGTTTTCAAGAAAAGATTCATTTGATAATAGTACTATTCCAAAAGAAGTTAATTATCATATTGGAAATATTTTACTATTAACTTTTTATTTTGATGTGGTTTTTATTCAAACAGCTTCTATTTTTAATTCTTCTAATAAGTTTGTTAGAGAAGTTGCAAAAGGTGTTTTACATAATAAAAAATTTAGAGAAATGCTAAGCTGTGGTGTTATAAAGATAATAGGTTGGGGAGGTATCTCTTCAAAAGATATGTTTTTAGCAGCTAAAGATTTTTCCATTCAAGCAAATCCAAAAGGAAATGATAATGAATATTTTTCTATGGTTGCATCAGTATTTAATCCTGAAACTATAGTTTCTAGGTCATTATTAACACCTGATAAAAATCTTGAAAATTTATTTAAATGTAGATTAGAACAAACTACAATTATTAAAAATAATAATATATATAAACAAGTTAATGAATCAGTAGAAAAATCGTTAGACAAAACTGGACAATTTATAGCTATTTCATTTAATCCAGAGTTAAAAAAATTAAAACTTGATACTTCATCTTTATCTGCTGTAGAAATTAGTTTTATACAATCTTGGTATGATCATTTAAAAATAGAATTACCTAACGTTGCTACTTATGCACCAATGACAAAATCAATTTTTATTAATCAAAAAATAAAAATCAATGAAGAAGAAATAAGAACATTTTTATATTCTCCTCAAATATTTTCAGCCTTTCTTAGTGGATATTTGTCGGGTGCAGATTTCAATAAAATACATAAATGTTCATATTCAGAACTACATAAAGTTAAAAATGGTGATTGGAAACGATTTTGTGATGCCTATCATGAAGCCGTTTTATTAATATCTAATAATATAGGACACCTTTGTCATGCAAATATTTCTGATGAAGCTTTTAATGATAAAAATAAATGGTCTGATGAACTTTCTCAAATTTTAGCAAATGGAAAAAATACAATGGATTTAAATGCATTTATAGAAAGTTTAGCAATGTTATCTGGAGTAATATTATCTGTTCCATTTCTGGGACATATAGTTAAAGCTATGGGAAGTATAACTGGGAAAAAAACCAACGATTTATATCAAAAAATACAAGCAAATGCTACCTTGGAAATATCTCCTTTTATTCAAAAATTAATAAGAAATTATGAATTAGATGGCATACGAGCATAAAAAAGAAAATCAGTCATAGTATAAAGGAAGTCATGCTTATCAAAAATACATGCTTCACTATTATTATCAAATTGTTTTTTCCATTCTTCTGTTTCAATTGAATTATCATTATTTGATGCCAATTTATGAATCATATCAGCATTATTTGCTATGTATTCTCTTTCAAGCAAATCTACAGGATAAGAAAAAGAAAATGATTGTAAAAATGTTTCAAATCTAGAGAAATGACTTTTATAAAGTAAATTAGGTATTTTCCTTGCAAAAAAAGGATCATAGTTATTTATTTTTTTTGTATTCAATTTGTTAATTTCTAACATTAGCTTATGATAAAGTTCAATATTTATGGGCCAAAAAAAATCAGAACCTAAATCTGTGTCTTTTATAAGTATAGCTCCATTTTTATTTAAATGTTTTGATAATGAATTTATAAACTCTAATGGTTTTGAAATATAACTGAGTGAGTTAAAAAGTACTATTAAATCAAATTTCATATCAGTAGTAAAATTTTGTATATTTTCACATTTAAAAATAATATTATCTTGTAGATAATGATTCAATAATTTTTTTTTAGCTAATTTAATAGACTCATTATCTTGATCAACTCCAACAACAATTCCTTTATGTCCAATTTTTTCAGCTAAAAGTAAACTCCATTGACCTGTACCACACCCAATATCAAGTATTTTTGAGCTAGAAGTTATTGGTAACTGATGAATAAGTTCAGCTCTTATTCTACTTTTTATTGAATGATGTTTATCAAGCCAATTAGTTGATGAAAAAGGCTTACCTTCAAAATTAGAATAATCATTATTCATACATAATATCCTATTATCAATCATTCATCCAAAAAATTAAAATTTTTTCTTGGGTGTTTACTATTCAATATTTTTTGCTGTTGTTTCATGTTAACTTGTGTATAAATTTGTGTTGTAGAAATGGAAGAATGTCCTAGCATATGTTGTATGTATCTTATATCTACATTTTGTTCTAAAAGAAGTGTAGCAAAGCTATGTCTAAACATATGAGGTGTTATATGCTTATCTATACCAGATTGTTTTTGATGTTTTTTTATCATTAATCTTACTGATTGTTCTGATATTTGATTTCCTAATCTATTTACTAAAAAATATTCAGTTTTTTCTATTTGTTTATTAAATAAGTTTTGATATTCCTTTAACAGTTTTTTTACTCCATTATCACAAATTTGGATTATTCTCTCTTTGTCTCCTTTGCCTTTGATTTTAATGACTCCAGTTTGTAAGTTAATATTGTTTTGTTGAATATTGCATAGTTCTGATACTCTGATACCAGTACTAAATAAAATCTCCATAATACTTATATCTCTAACTAATGCTTTATAGTTATAAGCTTCTTTATTAACATGTTCTGATTTTAGTTTATACAAATGTTTTAATAATTTTCGTATATCTTTTAGTTCCATTGTTTTTGGTAATAGTTTTGGTTCTTTAATTGATATTCTAATTTTTCTAAATGGATTTACTAAAATTATTTCATCAAATTCTAAGTAAG
>CBDLTN010000174.1:0-4415 GCA_965306065.1 uncultured Sulfurospirillum sp.
ATAATTCACTTGATTATGAATTAAGTGATATAGTTACAAATAATGGTGCTAAACACTCTTTGTTTAATCTTTTTCAAATACTTTTAAACAAAGGTGATGAAGTAATTATCCCTGCACCTTACTGGGTAACTTATCCAGAAATAGTAAAATATAGTGAAGGAATTCCTGTCTATATTGAAACTGATGATGCAAGTGAATTTAAAATAACACCAGAACAATTAAAAAGTGCAATTACAGACAAGACTAAAGTTCTTATACTAAATACTCCTTCAAATCCAACTGGTTCAGTCTACTCAAAAGAAGACTTAGAAGGACTTGCTGAAGTTTTAAAAGGAACTGATATATTAGTATTTTCTGATGAAATGTATGAAAAAATCATGTTTGATGGAGCTGAGTTTGTATCAGTTGCTTCTATAAGTGATGATATGTTTCAAAGAACAGTAACTATAAATGGTCTGAGTAAATCAGTAGCTATGACAGGATGGAGATTTGGATATATGGCAAATCCTATAAAAGAAATAACATCTGCTGTTAAAAAACTTCAATCTCAAAGTACTTCAAATATAAACTCAATCACTCAAAAAGCTTCTATACCTGCACTATTAGGTAAAGCAGATGATGATATTGAGATGATGAGAACAGCGTTTGAGAAAAGAAGAAACTTAGCAGTAAATATGTTTAACTCTATAGATGGACTTAGTGTATTTAAACCAAATGGGGCGTTTTACTTATATGTAAATTTTAAAGAAATAACAAATGATTCAGTTGAATTTTGTAAAAGACTATTGGCTGAAAAAGGTGTTGCAACAGTTCCTGGTGTCGGCTTTGGAATAGAAGGATACCTTAGATTTTCTTTTGCGACAGATGAAGCAAGTATCATTGATGGTATAAATAGAATAGAAGAATTTGTGAAAAATTATTAGTAACTACTAGAGAGGAAATCAGATGAACAAGTATACAATTGATTTAGCAAATACATGTTTAGGCTGTAAAAAACCAGCTTGTCAAAAAGGTTGTCCTGTTGATACACCTATAGAAGAGATGATAAGACTTTTTTTAGCTGGCGAAATACGAACTGCAGGAAAAATACTTTTTGAAAACAATCCGCTTTCTGTTATTTGCTCTCTTGTATGTCCTCATGAAAAACACTGTGAAGGACATTGTGTTTTAAACAAGAAAAAAACAGCAGTTAGTGTTGGTCAAATTGAACACTATATATCTGATTTTTATATGAACTCTACAGAGTTTGAAAAACCAAAACACAATGGACACAATGTTGCTATAGTTGGTAGTGGTCCAGCAGGAATGGCTTTAGCTTTTATTCTTGCTTCAAAAGGATACGGTATCACCATGTATGACGGGCAAAGTAATATAGGTGGTGTTTTAAGGTATGGAATTCCTGATTTTAGATTGGACAAAAGAGTTTTAGATAAACTGATTGATAAATTAAAACAACTTGGTGTTAAAATAAGAAGAAATATCATGATTGGTAAGCATATTACTATTGATGATCTTTTCAGGGATGGTTTTAAAGCAATATTCGTCAGTATTGGTGTAAATATTCCAAAAAAACTAAATATAAAAGGTGAAAGTTTAGGTCATGTACATTTTGCAGTCAACTACTTAAAAGATCCTGCTGCTTATGATATAGGAAGAAAAGTTATAGTCCTTGGAGCTGGTAATGTTGCTATGGATGTAGCAAGAACTGCTGCTAGAAATGGTGCTAAAGAAGTTATAGTCATGTATAGAAAAGGTGAAGAAAGTATGCCTGCCGAAAAACATGAAATAGAATGTGCAAAAATTGATGGTGTAAAGTTTGACTTCTTTAAAGAACCAATTGAGATGGTAGAAGATGGACTTTTATATAAAAGAACAGATGATGAAGATGTTACAGGACATGAACAAGCAGATGCAATTTTTGTCTCAATTAGCCAAAACCCAAATGACATACTTGTAAAAAATGCAAATATTGCTGTCAATGAAAAAGGACTTATTAATCTTGATGACACAGGCATGACTTCAAGAAGCGGTGTATTTAGCGCTGGTGACATTGTTACTGGAGCAAGAACAGTTGTTGAAGCTGTTTCATTATCAAAAAAAGTCGCTATATCTATAGAAGAGTACATCAAAACATTAGACTAATAAATCTATACATATAACGTTCTATATGTATAGATTTAGGACTTAACCTTATTTATTTAAATTTTCTTTTAATAATAAAATTAACAATATCACCCAACTTCATATCAAATTCATATCTTTTTAGTAAAATCCTTGCGCACTAAAGTGCTCGTTATAAAGTAAAAATACTTTTTAATTATAATAAACAAGAAAATTTTACAAGGAAATATATATGAATCAACATGTAATTCGCTTAGCTGAGACTTGTTTGGACTGTCATGATCCATCTTGTCGTCCTGGCTGTCCAATAAATACTCCAATTCCAGAAATGATTAAACTTTTTTTAGATGGTGAAATCAAACAAGCAGGTCAAATGCTTTTTGAAAACAATCCACTTTCATTAATTTGTTCTCTAGTTTGCCCTCATGAAAAACATTGTGAAGGTAACTGTGTTCTTAACAAGAAACTAGCTCCTGTTAGTGTTGGAGCGATAGAGCATTATATATCTAGTCGTTATATGGATGATATTCTATTTGAAAAACCAGCTTATAACGGTCATGACATTGCAATTATCGGTAGTGGTCCTGCAGGAATTGCCCTAGCAATGATAATGGCAATACGAGGATATGGTGTAACTATGTACGACGCACATGATAAAATAGGTGGGGTACTTCGTTATGGAATTCCAGACTTCAGATTAGACAAAAAAATTTTAGATCAAATAGTTGATAAACTTATTACACTTGGTGTTAATATACGTCCAAATACTGTTATAGGTAAAAGCATAAAAATATGTGATTTACAGCGAGATGGATTTGAAGCAATCTTTATTGGTACAGGTGTTTGGAGTCCAAAAAAACTTGACATTGAAGGTGAATCATTAGGCCATGTTCATTTTGGAATAGATTATTTAAAAAATCCTTCTGCATATAATCTTGGTAAAAAAGTAACTGTTTTAGGCGCTGGAAATGTAGCAATGGATGTAGCACGTACAGCAATTAGAGAGGGAGCAAAAGAAGTACGTATCATGTATCGTCGTGGTCCAAAAGATATGCCTGCAGAATACCATGAAGTTCAATCAGCTAAGATCGATGGTATCAAATTTGACTTTTATAAAAAACCTATTAAAATTACCAGAGAAGGTATAGAGTTTGAATATACAAATGAAGATGCTGAAGAAAAAGAAGGCTTTGAAAAAACAAATAGTATTTTAGTAGCAATCAGTCAAAATCCTAAAGATCTTATTGTTAAAAACAATACACAAATCGATACTGATGAGCGTGGTCTTCTTGTTACTGATGAATTTGGGCATACTACAAGAAAAGGTGTTTTTGCTTCTGGTGATGTTGTTACTGGAGCTAGAACTGTTGTTGAGGCTGTAGCATTTTCTAAGAGAGTTGCTGAATCTATGGAAGAGTATATTAAAACATTAAATTAAAAGATTTCTACATGTAAAGATTTACATGTAGAAATTTAAAACTTAGTTTGACTCTTTTTCAAAATTTGCTTTTGCAGTCTCTAATGACTCTATAAGCTGATCTAAGTTTTCATAAGGGATATGAGCTTTCCAATCAGGACTTGTTTCATCCCCTTTTAAAGATATACCAATACTTACTACTGGAAATGAGCCTGTTCCATAAGGCTCTTCTAAGTGAGATACTGAAATTATCCCCTTTTTTGTTTCTGCTAATGGAAATGTATTTAAAATTGTATTTTTACCACCCATTTTTTCTCCTTTTACTTGTTTTTTTTAAAATATTTTATCATTCTTAGTTGGATTTTCAACCAATCTTTTTGTAACATTAAAGGAAAACCACCATATGTTTTCCCACCTTCTATTGATTTGGTGATGCCACCACGAGCAGCAACTTGTGCAAAATCACCTACATGAAGATGTCCTCCAGAAGCAGCTTGTCCACCTAAAACTACATTACGTCCAAGCGTAGTTGAGCCTGCAAGCCCAGATTGAGCTACCATTATACATGAAACTCCTAATTCACAGTTGTGTCCAATCTGAACTAGATTATCTATTTTTGTATTCTTACCTATACGTGTAGTACCAAATACTGCACGATCTACTGTACTATTGGCTCCAATCTCAACATCATCTTCTATTACAACATTTCCTGTGTGATGAATTTTTATATGTTCTCCAAGCTCTGTATGCGCATAACCATATCCATCACTTCCTATAATAACTCCAGCTTGTATAAAACAATCTGCACCTATAACAGTATCATCATAAACAACGACATTTGGATATATTCTTGTATTTTTACCAATCTTTACATTAG
>CBDLTN010000175.1:0-4381 GCA_965306065.1 uncultured Sulfurospirillum sp.
TCTTAATGATAACAATATCATCTTAAATGAAAAAACAAATCAATGTTTTTTTAAAAAAGCAGATTTAGATACAACCCAAGCAGTTCTTCTTGGAAGAGATAAAAATATAGATTATTTTGCTTTACATGTAAAGAGTGATATACCTGAGCATCTATCTAAAATCTCTATTAGGGAGTTTCTTGAAAAAGAAGTTTTAGAGGAAAACAAACTAGGTATCATAGCTCAAGGGGCTGCAGTTTTAAACTGGCATCAATCACATCAGTTTTGTTCTACCTGTGGAAAAAATACCAAAATGACACATGCAGGATGGAGAAGAGACTGTATTGTTTGTAAAAAAGAGCATTTCCCAAGAACTGATCCTGTAGTAATGATGCTTGTTACATATGAAGATTACTGCTTAGTTGGTAGAGGTGTTAATTTTGCGCCCAATAGATACTCTTGTTTAGCTGGATTTATGGAATCTGGTGAAAGTATAGAAGATGCAGCTAGAAGAGAGTTATATGAAGAAGCAGGTGTTATTGGTGAAGATGTTGAATATATGATGTGTCAACCTTGGCCATTTCCAAATACTTTGATGATAGGTGTACATGTAAAAGCAAAATCTAAAAAACTAAAAATAGACCCTCATGAAATAGCAGATGCAAAGTGGGTTCACAAAGAAGATGTAAAAGCTATACTAGAAGGTGATGAAAGACATGGCATATTAATGCCAAGAAAAATTGCAATAAGCCGTAATCTTCTAGAAACATGGGTTTATGATTTGAATGAGTAAAAAACTATAAATAAAATTTTAGGCAAAAAAAAAGCGTCCTGAGCGGGCAACTCGGACGCTTTTTAATTCTATCTACAAAAAGGAGGTTTTTGTCTTGTAATGAAAGTATATTCTTTTGAACTAAACACAAACCTAACCAACTATTAACAAAAAGTTAACCTAAGCTTTTTATACCTTCTAGAAAGCCGCCTTTTACGATGTTACAATCAGAAAACATTAAATTCAATGAAAAATTAAAATCTTCTATAAACATACCATCTTTATCAACAATATCATCTTTTTTTACTTTACATGTAGACTTTTGTAAGTAACTACTAGTATCTGTCATATAGATAACTATCTCTTTTTTTGAAGCCAGTGCATAACCAATTTCAAATGCCGTTCCACTATCAAGCTCATCACCTCTAAAAGGATTTCCATTTGCTATAACTATGTCTGATTTTTCTATAAGTTCTATATTTTTTTTATATATAAATTCTCTCGCAACATCTTTACTCCATGACTTATCAATTTGGTTATCCAAGGGATATAAACCCTCAAATCCAAACTCTTTACATGTAGACTTATACTCTTCACCTATTTCTATGCTGTTTGGTTTAAAAACATCAAATCCCGCTATATATATTTTTTTCATTGTTTTCCTTTTAAATCAAGATGAAGAAGGTAAACCCTCAAATCAAACTCAACTTGATGATAATCTTTTTGCATATATTCACAAAACTTGTAAAAAGCTTTGTTGTGTTCTTTCTCTTTAAAATGTGCTAGTTCATGAACTACTATCATTCTTAAAAACTCTTCAGGGGCATCTTTAAAAATAGTTGCTACTTTAATAATGTTCTTAGATTTTAACTTTCCACCTTGAACACGTGAAACAAAAGTATGAGTTCCCAAAGCTTTACTTATATCATTTATCTTGCCATCATAGAGCACTTTTGAAACCTGTGAGCGTTTTAAATATTCATTTTTAATATCCATCACATAAGAGTATAAAGCTTTATCTGTATTTAAAGTATGGTTTTTTGGATACTTGTTTTTTAAATAACTTTCAAGTTTATCTTTATCAATTAACATTTGAATCTGATTTTGAAGTTCTTGTGGATAGTGACTTATGTATTTCATCTGTGAATTATATAGTATAATACTTCAATTAAATTTTAAAGGCTTACGATGTATTGTAAAAATAGTGATAATTATGAGAAAAACGATATTCCAAAAACTCAAAAAGCAACTATTGCAGTTTTAACACCAAAGGAAGATGAAGATTTTATAGTAAGAAAAATCTCTATAAAACCAGGTGGAACTATGCCAAACCATATAAATAAAATCCAACACCAACAGTATGTTCTTGAAGGAGAAGCAAAAGTGGTAGTTGGCAAAGAAGTCTATCATGCCAAAAAAGGTGACTTTATCTATATTCCTGCAGGAATAAACCACTACTATGAAGCATGTTACGAAAAAGAGTATAAGTTTTTATGTATGATAAATACAAAAGAAGATTCTATAACAATGTTATAAAATGGGCAAAAAAAAAGCGTCCGGAGCGGGCAACTCGGACGCATTTTAATTCTATCTACAAAAAGGAGGTTTTTGTCTTGGTTAATAAAATTATATATTTATAGACTAAACACTCTTTTAACTGTTTATAAACAAATTATAAATAAGCTATATTAAATTCCAAATTCACTCAATTAAAACACTCTACTCTATTCCTACCAAGCTCTTTGGCTTTATAAAGTGCTCCATCTACTTTATTGAACAAGTCATCTAATGTTTCATCTTTACTATATTGAGCAATTCCAAAACTACATGTTATAAAAAGTCCATTTTCAAAACATATTTGATGTATATACTCTCTAAGTTTTTCAGAAATATGCTTTGCTTCTTCTAAATTTGTTTCAGGTAAAAGCAACGCAAACTCTTCTCCGCCCCAACGAGATACAAAATCATTTAATCTCAACTGTTTTTTTATAAGTAAAGATAGTTTTTTCAAAACCCTGTCACCTACTTTATGTCCATATGAATCATTTACATTCTTAAAAAAATCAATGTCAATTAATACAAACGAAAGATCATGTCCATAGCGATTTGATCTTGCTGTCTCTTTTTCTATCTCTATTTCAAACTTTCTTCTATTAGGAATTTTAGTTAGTGTGTCTGTTATAGACAGATATTCTACTTCTTTTATTTTATTTTCTAATTCACTGTTTTTTTCTTCAAGTTCTCTATTTTTTTCTTCTAACAATTTTTCTAAAGATAGATTACCTTTTTCTAAGAGTTGATTTTTCTTAACCAATTCACTCTGCGCCATTTTTTGTATATGGATATTTTGATGAGCACCTATCATACGAGCTGCACTACCATCCTCATTATAAGCAACTATTTTTCCACGGTCTATTATCCATATATATGTTCCATCAGCTTTTTTACATCTATACTCAATCTCATATTTGTCAATTTTTCCTGATACATAAAGTTCAAAATGTTTCATAACTATGGGGTGGTCATCAGGATGGATAATGTTTTCCCATGTAAATACATCTTTTAAGAAAACACCAACTTTATAATCAAGCATTCTGTACCAACCAGGGCTCCTATCGACATGTCCAGAATTAACATCCCAATCCCAAGTTCCTTCAATAATAATATCAAGAACTGCATTTAAAGTATAATCTGATTTTTCTAATGTATTATGTGTATACGTTGTATTCATATCTATAGTTTTCAAATCATACCTTCATTTTATTATTCTAAACTTGATTTATATTATAACTAACAATCTTTAAAGATCTTATAATCATCCCATCCCTTAGCTCTTAAAATACAAGCAGGACATTCACCACAACCGTAGCCCCAACTGTTTTTAGTATTATGATTACCATTGTAACAAGTATGTGATTCATCTATAACCATATCTAAAACACCTTCATCTTCACTCATTTTAAAAGTTTCAGCTTTTGTAAGATGAAGAAGTGGGTAATGAAATTTTATATTAGACTCACTTCCTAGATTTAGAGTTAGCTCCAGTGCTTCTATAAAATTTTGGCGACAATCAGGATAGCCAGAATAGTCTGTTTGGTTGATTCCTATGATAATATTCTCAATACCTTGTTTTTGTGCATATGCATGAGCTAGAGTAAAAAATATCGCATTTCTATTTGGAACAAAAGAGGCAGGCATATTTGGTCTGTTTCTATGTGGACTTGAAATATCTAAACTTCCATCTATCAAAGCAGAATCATTTAGCTGAGAAAAAGCATCTATACTAAGTACATGATTGTTTACATGTAATACTTTGGCTATCTTTTTAGCTTGATAAATCTCAACTCTATGTTTCTGTCCATAATCAAATGTTAATGTTTCAACATCGTCAAATCTATTTTTTGCCCAACCTAGACAAGTTGTACTATCCTGTCCTCCACTAAACACTATAAGTGCTGAACCTTTTTTCACTACTCTACTCCCAGATATTTATGCAATTGCACACTCAATCTAAATTGAGGGTACTTCTTTACTAACTCTATACAGAACTCTGTATTTTTTTTATCTATACTGTCTTTGTTGTTTTGAGGTTGAATATATATTGGCTTATCACTCTTGATTGCCAAAAGT
>CBDLTN010000176.1:0-4355 GCA_965306065.1 uncultured Sulfurospirillum sp.
AATATACACTCTTGTACAAGATTTTCTTCTTTAACTTCCGAGAGTTCTCCATCAGGTTGGTACTTTGGCGATATTTGAGAAGGTTTTAGTTGTATGAATTCGTTTTTGTCTTTGAATTTTAACATCTTCAAAACTGCACCATTACAATCTATAAACAACCCGTCTTTAATTAAACAAATTCCATAAGAAGCTTCTTTAAACAACGTTTCAAAAACATTTTTTTGCTCTAGTAGATCTTTAGTCCTATCTTCTACTTTTTGAGTCAGCTCTTTTGAGTGTTTTTCTAAAAGCTTTTCTCTCTCTTGAAAATAGTCTATTTTTTCATTAAACTGCTCAGGTGTTATTTTCATTTTAGCTAACATATCAGCATAAATACTTGATAGTTCTTTTGATTCTTTTTGACTAAAAAGTTCACTTAAAGCTCTATTAGCACTAGCAGAACCAATTGATCCTGTTAACTCTTTCTCTACAGCAAAATATATCTTTGAATACTCAACTATACTTGCAAAATTTTGTTTTTTCCTTATTGATTTCTCAAAAACTCCATCTAGTAAATTTTCTGTTTTTTTAATATCAAAATATCTATTTAATACTTTTGCAAATAACATACGTTTTTCTTTAAGATCAATATTTTTTTGTAAATTATTTGCGAATTTATAAGCTTTTTTAATGCTAAGAACATCAACAAATCTACTAGCTAACTCAGTTTCCCTTGTTGATTTTTTTGTTAATAAAGAAAACAGTACAAATGCAGTTATATTAAAAAACATACTCCAAAAAACTGCTAGAGGTATATAATCTAAATTACTAAGACCAAAAAGTGCAGTTGGTTTTAATAACCAAAGACCAAATAGTCCTTCTTTAATAATACTATCATCAACTAGTCCAATACTTACAAATTGAGGTAGAATAAGTACATAAAACCAAATAATAAAACCTAAACTCATCCCCCATAAAGCACCGTGCTTACTGGAGTCTTTCCAAAAAAGACCACCTATGATTGTTGGAACAAATTGCAATATTGCAGTAAATGAGATAAGACCTATATTTACTATCAAATCATCTTTAGATATGGAGATATAAAAAAGATATCCCATAGTTATAAACAGAGCAACAACAACCCATCTAAGGTATAAAATCTTTTTGTTCAAAAATCTAAGCGGTTTATAAAATTCTATTATTGGTAATAGAAGATAGTTACTTATCATAATCGCCATTGTCATAGAAGTAACCATTATCATACTCGTTGATGCTGAAAACCCTCCTATAAAAGCTACCATTGACAAATATGGCGCATTTTGTTCATATGGTATTGTTAAAACATAAAAATCAATTAGTTCACTATTAGGATTTAAAAGAGTACCACCCATAGCAATTGGAATAGTAAAAAATGTAATTAAGAACAAATATAAAGGAAGAAGCCACATAACAGTAGATATATGTTTCTCACTAGAGTTTTCAACTACGCTTACATGAAATTGTCTAGGTAAAAACATGATTGCAAACATTGAGAGTATTAATACGCTTGTCCAATTTGCATAACCACTTCCTTCTTTTTCTATCCCAATAGGATGAAATAACCCTTGTTCTTGAGCTTGAGATAATATTCCAGGGACTCCGTCCATAACAACAAAAACAACGAAAAAACCAATAATAATTATTGCAAATAACTTCACTAAAGACTCAATTGCAACTATAACCATCATACCTTCATGTCTCTCTGTTGGGTCTAATTTTCTTATTCCAAATAGTATTGTAAAAACAATCATTAAAACCACTATCAATATTCCTACATTTTGGCTAATAAGGTTTTGCGTATAAGATAACTCTATACTTTTATCTTCTAGAATAGATATTGATGTAATAAGAGCTTTTAGTTGTATAGATATGTAAGGTACGGTTCCAAATAGTGCTCCTAAACTTACCAATGCCCCTATAAGAGCTGATTTCTCATAACGTACAGTTATTAAATCTGCTAAACTGGTAATTTTGAATTTATTTTTTATACGAATCATTTTTTTTAAAATTATCGGCCATAAAAATATAATAAGTGTTGGTCCTAAATACACTGTCAAAAACACAAACCCACTACTTATAGTTTTTCCAACACTTCCATAATAAGTCCAAGCAGTACAATAAATAGCAAAAGAGAGTGAATATATATAAGGTTTTAGTGCATTAGAGTTTAAAAAGTTTTTATTATCAACAAAATAAGCAATTATAAATAGTGTTAACATATAAAGAAGAAAAGTTGTAATTATAAAATTAATACTAAACATTTTCATCCTCATCATTATGCATATTTGACATTTTTTTTGAGATTATAAACAAAGCTATTATCATAAAAAACCAAAACAGATAAATAGTATAAAAGCTACCTAAAACAGAGAGATTATCCAATAAATGAAGTATAAAAATGTTAAGAGTTATAAAGAAAAAAACATAAATGAAAATATAAAAAATATTTTTATTGAAATTATTCATAATAATCCTTACATATCACATAATTTATTATACCCTAAGAGAAGTAACTATACAATAGATGAATTTTTAAGAAAGGATTATTATGTTAAAACCTATTAGCGCTCTTTTAGTTACGCTATTTTTAACTATGACAAATTTAGTTGCTACCGAGAAACCACTGGTAGTTGGCATGGAACTTCAATATCCACCATTTGAGATGAGTGATAAACAAGGTAAACCAACAGGAGTTAGTGTTGATTTAGCTTATGCTCTAGGTAAACATTTAGGTCGTGAAGTTGTGATTGAAAACATTGCTTGGGATGGACTTATACCCTCTCTTAAAACCAAAAAAGTTGATTTGATAATCTCATCTATGACAATCACAAAACAACGTGCAAAAACGATAGACTTTTCTATTCCTTATGCACAATCAAATCTAGCAATTTTAACTAACCCATCAAGTGGTGTTCAAAATATAGCAGATTTGAATCAAAAAAATAAAACCATAGCAGTTAAAAAAGGCTCAACCGGTCATGTTTATGCTGGTAAATACCTAAACAAAGCAAATATTTTAGTTTTTGATAAAGAAAATGCTGCTGTTTTAGAAGTCATTCAGAAAAAAGCAGATGGCTTTCTTTACGATCAACTTACTATCTATAAAAACTGGAATAAACATCAAAAAACCACTGTAGCATTACTTAAACCTTTCCAAAAATCACCAGAATACTGGGGATTTGCAATAAAAAAAGGTAATAAAGAATTAAAAACTAAAGTAGATGCTTTTATAAAAAAAGCAAAAGAAGATGGAACTTTTGATGAACTATCAAAAAAATATTTAACTGAAGCACGAGCCACTTTTGATAAACTTGGCATACAGTTCTTTTTTTAGGAATAACTTATCTTAAAAGATTATTTTATTCAAGAAATTGACCAAAAAGAAGATGTAAAAACTCGAAAAAGTGTTTACATCTTCAACTTATTATTGTTATGTTTTATAATAGGAATTGTCTTTTACCTTATGTTTACATCTATCTCTTATGATTTTTATTGGGAGAGTATATATGAGTATAGACAAAAGTTTATAGACGGTTTTTTAATAACTCTCTACATTTCATTTTTTGCTCTAGTACTTAGTTTGATTCTTGGTGTAATCTTCGCATATGGACAAAATTCCAAGTTTATTCTTCTAAGATTTTTTTCTCGCTTTTATATAGAAATAATCAGAGGAACTCCACTTTTAGTTCAAATCCTCATTTTCTTTTATGTTTTTGCAAATAATCTAGGATTTGATAACCGCTACATTGTTGGAACAGTGATACTATCTATGTTTGCTGGTGCATATGTAAGTGAGATTATAAGAGCCGGTGTTAAGAGCATAGATAAAGGACAGTATGAATCCGCAAAGTCACTTGGATTTACTCCAACTGGAACTTACATATATATTATATTTCCTCAAGCATATAAAAGAATTCTACCCCCACTTACAGGTCAATTTGCATCTATAATAAAGGATTCTTCTTTATTATCTATCATATCAATAAGTGAATTTACTATGAATGCTCAAGAAGTAAATGCTTATACATATTCAACACTAGAGAGTTATATTCCTCTAGCACTTGGTTATTTAGCACTTACTTATCCTATATCACACTATGCACAAAGACTAGAAAAAAACATGAAAGATTAGCCCTACATGTAAAATAGAAAATGACGATATACTCTTTATATCCAAGGAGTATATAATGCAAAGTATACAAGCAAACTCATATAACTACAATGACTTCAATTTTTCTATGCAAACAAGTAGTGGAGACAATATAAATCTAAAACTATATGATGAAAAATCTTCAGAAGTATCATATAAGCAAGATAAAAACTCAACAACTATGATG
>CBDLTN010000177.1:0-4353 GCA_965306065.1 uncultured Sulfurospirillum sp.
GGAGCTTCATTTAGCATTAAAATTTAGATATTGTTTTGCTATAATTTGTTATGAAAAAATTACTTTTTATTTTTGTATTTATATTTGTTGGTTGTTCTAGAGATATTCCTACTCCTGTTCAGAGACTTGAATCCGCCCAAAATATAGCTAATCCACTTCAATCAAAAGTTTTTTATACTGCTATTTTTAATATATTTTCTTATGAAGATACACCTACATGTAAAGAAGTTATGAGTGTATATATAGAAGGCGATGGTTTCTCATGGATTACTTCATCAAGGCTTTCTAACAATCCAACACCAATAAATCCTGTAGCTTTGAAATTGATGAGTAAAGATACATCTACATGTAAAGTGTATTTAGCACGTCCTTGTCAGTTTATACAAAATAAAATGTGCAACAATAGTTATTGGAGTAGTCATAGGTTTTCTAATGAAGTAATACAAAGTTATATGGAAGTTTTAGACATACTACAAAAACAATATAAGTTGAAAAATTTTAAATTATATGGATTTTCTGGTGGTGGTGCTATTGCAACACTTTTGAGTGCAAAACGAAATGATATAAAACAGCTTGTGACAATAGCTGGAAATCTTGATATTGAGTTTTGGGTAAAGCAACATCATCTTACTCCTCTTCATGGCTCATTAAATCCTGCAAGTTTTTCTAAAGAGTTGAGTAATGTTAAACAATTTCATTTAATTGGTAGTAAAGACAAAATTATAGATAAATCTATATATGACTCATACATTAAAAATTTTAAAAATAAAGAAAATATTACTTATAAAGTTTTTGAAGAGTTTGACCATAGTTGCTGTTGGCAGAAAAACTGGAGAACAATTTTAAAAGAGACAATTAAATAAGTTTATAAAGAAAAACATAGTAAAATAATACAAATATATATTTACAAAAGGGACAATGTGAGAGCATTAATAAGCGTAAGCGACAAGACGGGTGTGGTTGAATTTGCAAGTGAGTTAGAAGTTTTAGGATATGAGATAATATCAACTGGTGGAACTTTTAAACTGTTAAAAGAAAATGGTGTAAAAGCTATCGAGATTGATGAAGTTACTAAGTTTCCTGAATGTTTTGAGGGAAGAGTAAAAACTTTAAATCCTTATGTTCATGGTGGAATTTTACATCGTAGAGATAAAGAGTCACACATAATTCAAGCAAAAGAGTTAGGTGTAGAAGCAATTGATTTGGTTTGTGTAAACCTTTATCCTTTTAAAGAAACTATTGCTAAAACTGATGATTTCGATGATATTATAGAAAATATAGATATTGGTGGACCAGCTATGGTTAGAAGTGCAGCTAAAAACTTTAATGATGTAGTTATCGTTACTGATGTTACTGATTTTGACGTGGTTGTTGATGCACTTAAAAATGATAAAAATAGTCTTGAGTTTAGACGTGATTTGATGATAAAAGCTTATGAGCATACAGCAGCATATGATAGTATGATAGCAAACTATATGAATAAAAGATTTAACTCTGGATTTGGTGCAAAGCAGTTTATTGTAGGTGAAAAAGCATTCGATACGAGATATGGAGAGAACCCGCATCAACAAGGTGCACTGTATGAGTTTGATTACTTCTTTACAAATAACTTCAAAACTCTAAAAGGTGAAGCAAGTTTTAATAATATGAATGACATTAATGGAGCTATTAAGATAGCAGCTTCATTTGGTGAGGCTCCTGCAGTTTCTATAATCAAACATGCTAATCCTTGTGGTTTTGCAATTGGTGAGAATGTATTAGATTCATATGAAAAAGCACTTAAATGTGACCCTGTTTCTGCATTTGGTGGAGTTGTGGCTATTAATGGTACTCTTGATGTTGCACTTGCAACTAAAATAAATGAGATTTTTGTAGAAGTTATCATAGCTGCAAATGTAGAAGAAGAAGCTTTAAAAGTTTTTGAAAAGAAAAAAAGAATTAAAATTTTCACTCAAGAGAGTAAATATTTAGTATTAAATGACGATGAATATGATTTTAAACATGTTGATGGTGGTTTTGTTTATCAAAATAGTGACAAAGTTGAAGATGATGAAGTTAGTAATGCAGTATGTAAGAGTACAAGAGTTGCAAACGATAGTGAAATGAGTGATTTAGAAATAGCTGTAAAAGTAGCTGCACTTACAAAGTCAAATTGTGTTGTATATGTGAAAAACTCAGCAATGGTAGCTATTGGTATGGGTATGACTAGTCGTGTAGATGCTGCTAAATCAGCGCTTAGAAAAGCAGAAGATATGGGTATAGATATGGATGGATGTTCTATGGCGAGTGAGGCATTTTTCCCATTTCGTGATTCTATTGATGCAGCTGCCGAAGCTGGAGTAAAGTCTATAATAGAGCCTGGTGGAAGCATTAGAGATGACGAAGTTATCGATGCTGCTAATGAGCATGGAATAGCCCTTTACTTTACAGGAACTAGGCACTTTCTACATTAGGTTTTGATTTAGGTCATAGAAACTATTGAGTATTTGCTGTAAACTTTTTTCTTAAGAAATAAGTTTAAATACTCTTTTTTAAGATATAGGGTATTTAGTCTCTTATAAAAATTTTAAGCGACTCAAAAGAAACCTAATATAGTGTACAATTGCACTGTATTCATTTGATAGAATGAGTATAGTGCAAATTTTATGGTAAATAGATATTTACTGAAAAAGCTATTTTTTTGCCACTTATTTATGCTTTAATTATAAAAAGATGAATGTTATATTTAAAAAAAGGTGTTAAATGCAATTAGCAATTAAAGATACTTCTACTGCAACGCAGATATGTATAGAAGAGAACATAAAAAGCTTAAGTGATAATGATACGATTAAAACCGCTATCGAAGATGCTTGGAACGCTCATACTGACAAGCCTATAGAGATACACATAAAAGATTCTTTCATAATTACATCTTCTGTAATAGGGTTTCTTATTAAATTTATTAAAAAAGATAAAATGCCTATAACTTTATATATTAAGAATGAAGAACTGTATGATATGATGGATGATATGAATTTAATTCAAGCGTTAAACATTAAAAAGGCTATATAATGATTAAAAAAAGTATAGGTTTCAAGATTGCATTTACACTTATCCCTGTTTTACTGATTAGTTTTGTAATTCTTCAATTTGTAATCGTAAATGAGTTTCAAAAATCTTCAATTGAACAGAGTAAAAGAAGTTTGAATACCTTTAGTCAATCAGTTTTTCAAACAGTTAAGGCTGCTATGAGTTTAGGTGACCCAGCTTTAATAAAACAGTCACTTGATGACGCAGCTGCAATGGATGGCATAATAGAGTTAAAAATTCATAAATCACAATCTGTTATAGATACATTTGGAATGAATGCTAAGCCAAGTGAAGAAGAACTTATAAAAAATCTTTTAGTTAATCCAAAAATAAAAAATATAACTTTAGACGATGAAAAAGGACATAGATTAAGATTGCTTAGACCTTTAGTTGCAACAAAAGCTTGTTTGATGTGTCATGGTATGAATAAAGAGAATGATGTTCTTGGAGTAATGGACATGACATACTCTTTTGAAAAGATTGATAATAGTATTGAGAGTAGCAGTTATAAATTCTTAATAATCTTTATTGTTTCATTGATTCTTACTGCACTTATTGTTATGTTAGTACTTAAAAAAGTCGTAGGTGACCCTATAAATGAACTTAAAAATAGAGTAGAAGATCTTGCAGATGGGGAAGGTGATTTGACATCAAGAGTTATTATAACAAGTCAAGATGAAATTGGTGAAGTTGGACAGTTTATCAATAGATTCATTGAAAAAATTCAATCTTTAATTGTTTCTTCTAAAAATTCTGCACATGGGGTTAAAGAGACTGATAACAAGCTAAATCTTAATGTTGAAGATATAGCACAAAGTGCACAAACTCAAATAGAGTGTGTAAATGAAACTTTTAAAATTATGCAAGAAGTAAAATCAAATTTAGATATAACTGAAGAGTTGTCAATAAATACAGCAGAAGATAATATAGTTTCATTTGAGATATTAGAAAATATGAGCAAATCTCTAAATGAGGTTGTAGAAAAGATTTTAACTTCTAGTCAAAATGAACAAGAGATGGCAAGTCAAATAAACTCTGTTGTAACACAAACAGAGCAGATAAAAGGTGTGCTTGAAATGATAAAAGATATAGCAGACCAAACTAATCTTTTAGCACTTAATGCTGCTATTGAAGCTGCTCGTGCAGGTGAGCATGGACGTGGTTTTGCTGTAGTTGCTGATGAAGTAAGAAAACTTGCTGAACGTACTCAAAAATCTCTTGCTGAGATAGATGCTACTATAAACGTTATTGTCCAAGGAGTTACCCAATTAAGTAGCTCTATGG
>CBDLTN010000178.1:0-4342 GCA_965306065.1 uncultured Sulfurospirillum sp.
GTATAGGATGAGTAAGAGTTTATACGATACTTTGGGGATTTCTCAAGGGGCTAGTGCTGATGAGATTAAGAAATCTTACAGAAGATTAGCAAGAAAGTATCATCCAGATATTAATAAAGAACCAGAAGCAGAAGAAAAGTTTAAAGAGATAAATGCAGCTTATGAGATATTAAGCGATGATAGTAAAAAAGCACAATATGACCGATATGGTGATAATATGTTTGGTGGTCAAAATTTCCACGATTTTGCCCAAGGGCAAGGTAATGCAAACCTAGATGACATACTAAGAAGTATGTTTGGTGGTGGCGGTATGGGTGGAATGGGCGGAATGAATGGTGGTTTTGGAGGTTTTAGCAGTTCAGGTGGTTTTGGAATGCCTGATTTAGATGTTAGTGCAAGAATAACTATACCTTTTAACGTTGCTGTTTTAGGTGGAAAACACTCAGTTAGTTATGGTGGTGAGAGTTTTGATGTAAAAGTACCAGCAGGGCTTAAAAATGGCGAAAAACTTCGTATAAGAAGTAAGGGAAAGAGTTATCAAGGACAACGCGGTGATATGATACTTAGTGTTGAAGTTAGCGAGAGCCCAGAATACGAAAGAGAAGGAAGTGATCTTATAAAGGTTATAGATGTTCCTTTAAAATCTGCTCTGTTTGGTGGAAAGATAAAAGTTGAAACACTATATAAAGAGATTACTTTAAAAGTAAAAGCCGGTACTAAAAACAATCAAAAATTTAGAGTTAAAGAGTATGGAGCTATGAACCGTAAAGCTGGAGTAAAAGGTGATTTGTATTTAAAAGCCAATATAATAGTTCCAAGTGTAGAAGATTTAGATGAAGATTTAGTTAAACTAATGGAAGATAAATTGCCAGAAAATTAAGGATAAGTATTATGCACGGATATGATGAACCAGTCTACCTTATAAGTGTTGTTGCAAAAGTTTTGACAATTCACCCTCAAACTCTTCGTCAGTATGAAAGAGAAGGGTTGGTTATGCCTTCTCGTACAGATGGTAAAATGCGTCTTTATTCTCAAAGAAATATAGATAGAATCAAGATGATATTAAGACTTACAAGAGATCTTGGAGTTAATCTTGCTGGTGTTGATGTTGTTATGCAACTTAAAGAGAAGCTAGATGAATACGAGAATCTCATAGATGAGCTAAAAGAAGAGATAAATACTCTTAAAGGCGTACAAAAAAGTAGTAATTCTTTAGTAAAAAGACAAAATACTTACGAAATCATTCTCTTTGGAGAATAAATAAAGGGCTATCATGGAAAATTTGCTAGTAATTATTCTAACAGCAATTATGATAGCCATACTACTAAATCTTTTCTTAAAACGATTTCATATTCCTACAATTATAGGATATATTTTAACTGGAACTCTTATATCTTATATTTTTTCTCTTCGCACTAATGTAGAGTTAGTTAATATAGCAGAGTTTGGAATAGTGTTCTTAATGTTTACTATAGGTCTTGAGTTTTCTATAAATCATCTGATGAGTATGAAAAAAGAGGTTTTTTTTAATGGCTTGATTCAAGTTATGGTAACGGGTGGTATCTTTTCATTGGTTGCTGAATATATTTTTGATATAGAACAAAAAAGTGCTATAGTGATTGGATTTGCTTTTGCTCTTTCTTCAACAGCAATAGTTTTAAAAATCTTAAATGATAATGGTGATATACATACAATATATGGAAGAAAAGTATTAGGTATATTACTTTTTCAAGATATTGCTGTTATCCCTCTTTTATTAATGATAAATATTTTTACAGCATCTGAAAGTTCAATTTCTACTTTGTTAGGTAAAACAATTTTAAGTGCCGTTGTTGTTCTTGGGTTATTGTTTTTAGTTGGTAGATATCTTCTTAATCCCTTTTTTGCACGAGTAGTGTCAAGTGATAGTGAAGAGATATTTATAGCATCTATATTACTTATTGTCGTTGGAGCATCATATTTGGCACATACTTTTGGATTTACGTATTCTTTGGGTGCATTTGTAGCTGGTATGATGATTTCAGAAACAAAATATAAGCATCAAGTTGAAGCTGATCTGATTCCATTTCGTGATATCCTTTTAGGTTTATTTTTTATAACTATAGGTATGCAAATAGATATTAGCATTATACAAAACTACTTTTTAGAGATTTTAGCTCTTTTAATTGTGGTTATGATTATAAAAACTCTAATTATTTTTATACTATTGTCAATATCTGTTAATAAAAGAATCTCTTTAAAAGCAGCTTTATCTATATCTCAAGTAGGAGAGTTTTCTTTAGCTGTTTTTGCATTAGCAAGTGCAAGTTCACTTCTTGATCCGGTTATAAATCAGATATTTATAGTTATGGTGACATTATCTATGATTATTACTCCATTAATACTAAAAAACATAAAACCAATAGCAGATTTATTGGTTAAAGAGAGTGCAATGGAACATATTATTTGTTCTTCGGGTTGGAATGACCATATTATCGTATGCGGTTATGGAAAATTGGGACAAGAAATAGTTTATCGTCTTAAAAAGATAGATGTAAAGTACTTAGTGATAGAACATGATATTAATTACGTAAAATTAGGACAAGATAGAAATGAGCCAGTATTTTTTGGAAATGCGGCTATGAAAAATATATTAGTACAAAGTGGAGTAGAGTCTTGTCGTAGTGTAATAGTAGCTATAAATAATGAAAAAAAGCAAAGACGTATATGTGAGTTGTTAAACTCCTTTAAAAAACCTATAAATACAGTAGTAAAAGTTGCAGATTATGATGAGAAGAAACTTTTAAGTGATTTGGATGTAAATCACATAGTAAATCAAGGAAGAGTAGTTGCAAAATCACTTATAAAAGAAGCGATGATTTAACCTAGAGGAAAAACAACTTCAAATCTTGTGTATTCATTTTTTTCACTATCTATTTTTAGTGTACCGTTTAATTGTTTAGTTATAATATCATTTACTATACTCATACCAAGACCGCTACCTCCTTTTCCCATTTTTGTAGAGTAAAAAGGACTACATATACTTTTTTTTGTTTTTTCATCTAAACCTTTACCGTTATCTTGGTATATAATGTAACATTTTTCATCTTTGACAGATATTTTTATATCTATAATTCCTTCATCAATATTTTCAAAACCATGAATGATAGAGTTCATAATAAAATTAGTAAATATTTGTGAGATAAGTCCTGGATATGTATATATGTTTATATTTTTATCACAATGAGTATGTATTGAGTGTTTTGTTTTTTTAATGGCATAATTTAAAGATAAAACTATGTCTTCTATATACTCTTTAAAATTAAATTCTCTTTTTTGTTCACTAGATTGATCTACTGCTACGTTTTTAAAACTTTTGATGATTTGTGCTGATTTTGATAGGTTAGACAGTACAGCTTTAGAAACTTCTAATGTATTTTCCATAAATGAGTCAAAATCTTTTTTCTCCAAATTGTCTTCCAAAAAGAGTTTTTTTATTCTTTTTGTTTCAGATTCTAAATGAGATAAACCAGTAACTCCCATTCCTATTGGAGTATTTATCTCGTGAGTAACGCTAGCGACTAATTTTCCTAAATTTGCCATTTTGGTTGAGGTTACTAATGTATTTTGTGTTTGTTCTAAGTTTAGAATTGTTTCTTGTAATTTTTTGTTTGATTTCTCTAAGTCTGAAGTTCTATCCTTTACCAATGATTCTAATTCATTATTTAATTTTTCTAAATCTTTTTTTGTGCTATTTATTTCTGTTATATCAAAGTAGCAACCTATCAAACCTTGTACATTACCTTCTTTGTCAGTAAAAGTATTTTTTTTCATAATGACATCTTTGATAATATTGTCTTTATTTTTTATCTGTGTCATATACTCTTGATATCCACCTTTGTTTAAAAGTTCATTATCAGCTTTGTAATACACTTCAGCAAGGCTAGTAGGGGCTATATCAAAAACTGTTTTACCTCTGATTGTATTTTTATCTATATTGAAAGTCTCTGTAAATGAGCTATTACACCCTAAATATAATCCTTTATTGTTTTTATAGTATATAGGCAGGGCTATACTGTCTATAAGTTTTTGTTCAAATAAGAGTTGTTCTTCTAATCGTTTTTCACTGCTTATTCTCTTTGATATGTTTTTGATTAAAAGTAATATGGAAGTTAAAAGTATAATTATAAATATAGTAGTAATATTTACTAGTTTTGTATGTTTTTCATAAAAAGTTTTTGTTTTATTGATTATCACAGAGTTGTAAGGTAATGATTTTTTATTGATACCATATTTTTGCAAAGCACTATGATCAAATAAAAATTGGTTAGAGTTTTTTGTTATTATAGGAAGAGATTTGGTT
>CBDLTN010000179.1:0-4319 GCA_965306065.1 uncultured Sulfurospirillum sp.
AACTCGCGACCCCGACCTTGGCAAGGTCGTGCTCTACCGCTGAGCTATTCCCGCAGGTTAAAAAGAAACGAAATTTTATCAAAAAAGAACCCCTTTGTCAAATGATGTTTATTTTAACACATTTCAGGGGTTTTTCAAAGAATTTATATCTTAAATACGTCTATTTCTTGTTTTAAGTCTACAGTTGCATCTTGAAGTGAAGTAGCTACTTTTGTCAAATTCTTAGCAACATCTTTATTTTTATGAGTCAATTCTGTTGCTTTTGAAACACCACTTGCTAAATCTTTGATTTTTTCACTAATAAATATACTTTTTTCACGAGCAGTTTTTGTGATTTCTAAACTTTTCGCAGTTGATTCTTTTGTATTTGTTGCCATAGTAGAAATCTCATTAGCATCATCATTTAGCTGTATTACTTGTTCGCTATTCTCTTTTATATGTTCACTAACTTGGTTTACACTTTGAACTACTACGCTTATTGTTGCATCAATCTCTAAAAGTGATTTTTGAGTACGTTCAGCTAACTTTCTTACCTCTTCAGCAACAACAGCAAAACCACGTCCATGCTCACCTGCACGAGCAGCTTCAATAGCAGCATTTAACGCAAGTAAGTTAGTTTGCTCTGAAATATCACTGATAATCTCTAGAACTGAACGTATCTGAGTTGTTTGTTCCGCTAAATCGTTAACTTTAACTGCGATATCTTGCTCGTCTGTACTAATTTTATTAATACTACCAACAATATTGTTTAGAGTAGTTATCATTTTTTCTAACATATCATAATCTTCTTGCATATAGTTTGCGGAAGTTTCTGCTATACTTTTTTGCTCATCAAGTTCAACGTTTATTTCTGAAGTATTAGTATCTACTTTTTCTACTATTTCATCTTGAAGAGATGCCATTGATATAATTTCTTGTGAAGATGTTCTCACGCTATCATTAACTTCAGCAGTTTGCTCAATTGTGCTTTTCGCTTTTAGTAGAGCCTGTTGTATAGTATACATAAGAGTATTTATGTTTGAACATATTTGTCCAAGTTCATCACCATTTTCAAAATCTATAGGTTTGTTTAATTGTAAATTCTGTGAATTTTGTGAAATATTATCATCTATATAACGAATACTATTAACAATATAACGACCAATAAGCCAAAGAACAACAACAGTTGTTGAAAGTATTATAAGAGAAATTATGAGATTTAACTGATAGTTTTTTTCCAAGGTTTTACTTATGTTTTCACTTATAAGTTGAACTCTTTTATCTGTAAATTCTATCATATTTGTAAATCTTACAGATATGTAACGAGAAGGTTCTTCTATATCAATTGCTATATCACCTATTTCAACAGGATCATCTGCTACGTATGTTTTATGAATTGCATCAAAATAAGGTCTTATATCTTTTTTATATCTATCATATGCTTCAGTAAGATTCTTTTTAAGGTATGGGTCATTATAAAATTCGTCATTTGAAGCTTTTTCAAAAAAATTATCAACTTCTTTTCTTAGAGTATAAACTCTCTCTTTTGCTTGTCCAGTTGGTAAAAATTCGCTTGTTACATATATGAGGTCATCAAGTATAGTGTCAAACTTCTCTTTTGCTTCTTTTACCTCATTCTCAGGAATGACATTTTTTTCATATATAGTCTCTAATGCTTCGATACCTGTAAGGCTACCTTTTATTCCTGTTGCAGAGAGCATCACTAAACCTAAAACTGATGCAATTGAAATCCCCATCAGTTTAGTTGAAATCTTTACATTCTTAAACATCCATATCCCCTTAATTTTGTTTACGAATTATATATACATTTACATTAAATATAGTTTAGTTATATTTACTTTGTCAAAATAACATTACCTTTAATATATAACTTTCTTTAATAATACTTGAATCTTCTTTTGTGATTAATATAGCATTACTTTTCAATATAGGAGTAATCATACCAGAACCATACTTGTTTTGTCCAAAAACTTTGAATTTACCATTTTCTAAACTACCAAGTACTATATTGACTCTTCCTGATTTTACCTTAAATTCTTCTATATTTTCTGCTAAAACTTCATTATGCTTAGTTTTTCTAATACCTTGTAAGTTTTTTAAAGCAGGAAGTAAAAATAAAAAAGCATTTACATAAGCTGCTAAAGGATTACCAGGCATGGAAGCTACTAATGTATCTCCCATTGTTCCCATCATAGTTGGCTTACCTGGTTTGATATTGATTCCATGAAACGACTCTTTAAAACCATTGGTTTTTAATGCTTCTTCAATAAAATCAGCTTCACCCATACTAATTCCACCAGTAGTTATGATTGCATCATATCTTTTTAAGTTTTTAAAATACTCTATACTCTCTTCTAAATTATCAGGAATTACACCACAGTAGTCTGCTTCAAATCCATGTTCATGTAATAGTGAGAGTAATGCTGATGAGTTTACATTGTATATTTCATCTTCACTTGCTTGATTCCAAGGTTCTTTTAATTCATCCCCTGTTGAGAAGATTGCAATACTTATTTTTTTATAAACAGCAACTGTACTTATACCTTGCGAAGCCAACATCGCTATATGGCTTGAGCTTAATGTTTCTCCCTTTTCGAAAAATATACTATCTAGTTTTTGTTCTTCGCCTTTTAAACGAAGGGCGTTTCCTTTTTTAGTACTTACTCCAACTTCAACTTCTACCTCATCATAGTTAAGTGTATTCTCAAAAGGTATGATAGTATCAACATCATTTGGAACTTTAGCTCCTGTCATGATTTTATAACACTCACCTTGTTTTAAACAGGCTTCAACATTCATACCAGCATAAATAGTTTTTGCTATTTTTAAAGTTTTGCCACTCTCACTGTGTTTAAAAGCAAAACCATCCATTGCAGCATTATTAAAAGCAGGTAAATTTTTTTTACATGTAATTGTTTGTGATAAAACTCTACCAAGTGCATTTAAAAGAGGTACATACTCTTTTGGATTATCTTTTTTTAAGATGTTTTGTGACAGTTCAAATGCTTCATCAAAACTAACTATATTAAGCTTTTTCATTACTCTTCTAACCTCTCTATTTTAGCTCCAAGGCGTGAAAATTTTCCTTCTAAATCTTCATAACCGCGATCAAGATGATATATTCTATGTACTCTAGTAGTTCCATCTGCTACAAATGCAGCAAGTATGAGAGCTGAACTTGCTCTTAAATCAGTTGCCATAACATCTGCAGAGTTTAACTTTGAATTACCATCTACTGTTGCGCTATGACCTTTTAGTTTTATATTTGTACCCATACGACTTAGTTCACTTACATGCATAAATCTATTTTCAAACAATCTTTCGTCTATAATGCTAGTACCGTCTGCTTGTGTACAAAGTGCCATGAATTGTGCTTGCATATCTGTTGGAAAACCAGGGTATTCGGTTGTTTCTATATCAGCAGGTAATATTTTTTTAGCAGGTAGTATAGTTATAGTATCTTCAGTTGTTTCAATACCGAAACCCATTTGCATAAGTTTTAAAGTTATTGCTTCCATATGTTTTGGATTTACATTTGTTATTGTTATTTTTGAGTTTGTTATAGCTCCAGCACAAAGATATGTTCCTGCTTCTATTCTATCTGGAATTACTTTAAAGTCTTTCATATCAAGCAGTTTTCCGTAACTTCCAACAATTGTTAGATTTGCAGTTCCTACTCCTTCTATTAAAACTCCAGCATCTTGAAGTACTTCACAAAGTTGAACTACTTCAGGTTCTTTAGCAACATTTAGTAGTTTTGTGACACCATGAGCAAGAGATGCTGCCATAATTATATTTTCACTTCCTGTTACTGTTACCTTATCAAAGATAATTGTTGTACCTTTTAAACCCTCAGGTGCAGTTGCTAAGACATAACCATCTTTTAATTCTATTTTTGCACCCATTTGCTCTAAGGCTTTTAGGTGTAAATCAATTGGTCGTTGACCTATAGCACAACCACCAGGTAGTGAAACTTCACAATGACCAAAACGAGCCAATAAAGGCCCTAAAGTAAGTATTGAAGCTCTCATCTTTCTAACTATGTCGTAATTAGCACAAGCTGATTGAACTTTTGTTGTATCGATAATGACATGATTATTATTATAAGAAGATGTTGAACCTAAGTTGCCTAAAAGAGTTAAAAGTGTTTTTACATCTGCAACTTCTGGTACATTTTTAATTGAAATTTTGTTCTTTGAAAGAAGTGTTGCTGCAAGAAGTGGAAGAGCAGCATTTTTTGCTCCTGAAATACTTACAGAGCCTTTTAATTTTTGGTTACCATGTATTGATAAATAATGCATAAAATATTTTCCTTAAAT
>CBDLTN010000180.1:0-4296 GCA_965306065.1 uncultured Sulfurospirillum sp.
TTTTTTTTTGTCCTCCACTAAGTTCACTTGGATACGAATCTTTTTTATTTGATATACCGACTAAATCTAAAAGTTCATTTACTTTTTTTTCAATTTGCTTTTGTTCATATCCCCAAACTTGCATAGGTAAGGCTATATTTTCAAATACACTTTTTCTTTGCATTAATGAAAAGTGTTGAAAAATCATACCTACTTCTTTTCTAATATCTCTTAGTTTTCTTGAATTTAACTCTTTTATCTCTTTATCAAAAACTTTTAAACTACCTATCTCATAGCTTTCTAGTCCATTTATACATCTAAGAAGAGTTGATTTACCAGCTCCACTATGTCCAACCATAGCAAAAATCTCTCCTTTTGCTATGTTTAGAGTTATATTATCTAAAACTTTTTCTTTACCAAAAAATTTATCTAAATTCTCTATTTGTATCAATCTAGGCCTTTGTTAAAGAGCTTAGCTCTTCATCTATCTTGGAGAGTTTATCTTTTGCATCGCTTAATGTTTTTTGATTTTGCTCAACTACTTCTTTTGGTGCATTTGCAACAAATCTTTCGTTGCTTAGCATACCATTGAGTTTATTTATCTCTTTTTCAAGTTTTGGTTTTTGTGCATTTAGTCTTTCTATAATTGGAGCAAGATCAACTCCACTAAGAGGGATGAAAACTTCTAGATTATCACTTACATCTCTTACTGCATCTTCAAGCTTTTGGGATATAAAATTAACTTCAGCACTTTTTCCAAGAAGTTTTAAAAATGGAACTGCTTTTGTTAAATCTATATTTTCATTTAGTTTTATTGATAGAGTATCAATCTTACCAGGAATTTCGATAGTAGCTTTGGCCCTACGTATACTTACAATTGATTCTATTACAAGCTCAAAAACCTTCTCTATCTCTTCATCCTTCTGCGTATCTTTTGGATATGTTTTAATCATGATTGATTCAACATCTTCAAGCTTTGTATCACTTAATTCTTGATATAAAAACTCAGATATAAACGGCATAAAAGGATGAGTAAGTTTCATAGCCTCTTTAAAAATAGCTCCAAGCTCTACTACACTTGAACGCTCAGCCTTACTAAGTTCAATTCCCCAATCACAAAACTCTCCCCATAAAAATCTATAAAGCACAGTAGCAGCGTCATTGAACCTATATGAGTCCATATAGTCTCTAACTTCTTTTGTCGCAACATTTAAACGAGATTTCATATAACGACCTAGGTCAGTTTTTATCTCAATATCATTTAAATCAGCAAATGAGTCTGCATTCATAAGTAGATATTTCGAAGCATTATAAAGTTTATTTGTAAAGTTTCTCATCTGCTCAAGTTTTTCTTGGCTTAGTTTGATATCACGACCTTGAACAGCTAAGATTGCAAGCGTAAAACGGATAGTATCTGCACTAAACTCTTCAATTGTATCAAGAGGGTCAATAACATTACCTTTTGATTTACTCATTTTTTGACCGTTTTCATCTTTTACTAGTGCGTGAAGATAGATATCTTTAAATGGTAACTCTTTAAAAGTATGTTCCCCTTGGAACATCATACGCGCTACCCAGAAGAAAAGGATATCAAAACCAGTAATTAAAAGAGAGTTAGGATAAAACTCTTCTAAATCACTTGTTTCCCACTTTTCACCTTCAAATGCTCCACCATTTTCCCAACCAAGAGTTGAAAAAGGCCATAGGCCTGAGCTAAACCAAGTATCAAGAACATCAGGGTCTTGATAGATATTTGCTGATTTACATGTAGGACAACTTGTCTCATGGTCATTTTCACTTGCCCATTCGTGTTCACAATCTTTACAATAAAATACTGGTATTTGATGTCCCCACCAAAGTTGACGTGAAATGCACCAGTCTCTAAGCTCATCCATCCAAGCATTAAAAGAGTTTATCCAGTGAGATGGATAGAACTCTGCAAGGTGGTCATTTACTTTTTGAATTGCACCATCGGCAATTTCTTTTTTTACAAACCACTGTTTTGAGATATAAGGCTCAACTACGTTTTTACATCTATAACAGTGACCTACTTGATTTTCATAGTCTTCGATTTTTTCTACGAATCCTTCTTCTTCAAGTTTTTTTACGATTGGTTTACGAGCTTCTAGACGTTCTTGCCCTTTAAACTCTCCACACTGCGAGTTTAAAAAACCTTTTTCATCAAATATAGTGATAAATTCTAAATTGTGACGTTTACCTACTTCATTATCATTAATATCATGAGCAGGAGTTACTTTAACGCAACCTGTTCCAAATTCTGTATCAACATGCTCATCAGTGATGATTTTTACTTTGCGATTAATCAGTGGAAGAATTACATTTTTACCTACTAAGTGAGCATATCTCTTATCTTCAGGATGAACCATAACAGCTGTATCACCAAAATAAGTCTCAGGTCTAGTAGTAGCAACTACTATGAACTCATCACTGTTTTCAATAGGATATTTGATATGATAAAGTTTTCCTTTGTTTTGCTCGTACTCTACTTCGATATCACTTAGGGCTCCATCATGTGTACACCAGTTGACCATATAATTACCACGAACAATCATTCCTTCATCGTACATTTTTACAAAAGCTTTTTTTACAGAGTGTTTTAGTCCTTCATCCATAGTAAATCTTTCTCTGCTCCAAGCTGGACTAACTCCAAGTTTTCTCATTTGATGAAAGATTTGGTTACCACTTATCTCTTTCCATTCCCAAACTTTTTCCAAAAACTTTTCTCGACCTAATTCTTCTTTAGTTGTTCCTTTTGCTAATAGTTGTTTTTCAACTACATTTTGAGTAGCAATTCCTGCATGATCAGTTCCTGGTTGCCAAAGAGTTTTAAAGCCATCCATTCTTTTATAACGAGTTATAATATCTTGAAGCGTAAATGTAAGTGCATGACCTATATGAAGGCTTCCAGTAACATTTGGAGGAGGCATCATAATAGCAAAGTTTTTGCCTTTTTCTTGAATACTTTTATTGCCATCTATTTCAAAATAACCTCTGTCTTCCCAAATCTTATAGTAACTGTCTTCTACAATCTTAGGGTTGTAAACTGTACTTTTTTCACTCATGATAAAAAATGCCTTATTATATATTTTGACGCGATTATACTAGAAAGTGGGTAAATAAATGATTAAAGAGAGCAGCTAAGCCATAAAAGTTCCAATACCTTTTCCCATCTCTTTAGAAATGTAAAGAGCTTTATCTGCTCTTTCTAGTAAACTTTTATAAGTGCAGTTAACTTTGCTTTTAGTGTAACCTATACTAAGTGTGATTTTTAATACTACTTCACTGCTTAGTTCTATAGTTAAATTTTCAAAAGTGTTTTCAATTCTTTCTATAAGTTTTTCTCCTGCAAGTTCATCATCATCAGTAATATAAATAACAAACTCATCTCCACCAAATCGTCCAATAGTATCTGCTTCTCTTAGTTCATTTACTAAAATATTACTTACTTTTTTAATAGCAATGTCACCTATTTGGTGCCCAAAAGTATCATTTATATTTTTAAAATCATCTATATCGATGATGATAAAAAATAGATTTTTTTCAATTCTTTTTATCTTTTTAAGCTCTTTGTCCAGTAAGATTTCAAATGTTCTTCTGTTATATAGCCCTGTTAAAGTATCGTATTTTGATAATGCATCAATCTTTAAATAACTTTTTCTTAACTGATATGCTAAAAGTGTGATTATTACACTTACTAATATAGAAAGTCCAAAAGACCAAAGAATAGTGTAATAAAAAATTTCATTATATTTTTTTATGCTTTCTTTATAAGTTTTTACATCATAATCTATGCCTACAATACCTTCTATTTTTCCATCAGAATCATAAAAAGGGGCATGACCAGAAAGAAAAGTTCCGTAATTATCAGTTTCAAAGTTTGGATTTACGTAAGTTTTTCCTTCTTTTAGTATTTTAAGCCAAGTAGTATCGTTGTCTTCAGTGATAACTTCTTCCATTACTTCAGTGTTTTCAAGTCTCTCTCTTTTTAAATCAAGTCTATCATCAGACATAGTATCGAGAATATAGTATGCTGTATTGTTTTTTTCAATCATAGTGTATACGTATATCATTTTGGGATTGACATTATGGAATTTTATTAAAGGTGTTATAAGTTTTCTATAATTTTTATTGTTAAGATGAGAAGGTTTTCTTATTTTTTTGTGTAAATCTCCATCAACTATAGTTGATAAAGAATTAGTTAATTCTCCAACATGTTTTCTAAAATCTTGAAAATATGTTTTGATGTTTTTATCATGTGAAATGATTACAGGTGTTATAGTTATTCCAAGAGTTATA
>CBDLTN010000181.1:0-4217 GCA_965306065.1 uncultured Sulfurospirillum sp.
TTTGATATTTCTCTTTACCAGTTTAGAAGAAAACCCTGCTCTTTTTGCAGCACGAGAAAAGCCAGATTTTGGTTTTTCTAAAGAAAAAAGTTCAGGTGCAGCCTGACCTTTTTCAGTAGGGAGACCCTCTATAAGGGACTCCGCTGTAAAAGGTTTACTATTTAGTTTAGTGATAATTACCAAACACTGCAATAATGGATCTATATGTAAAGTATTTTTCATATTTTACTTTGGATCTTCATCGGGCATTATATCAATAACTTCTGCCTTAGAATTTCCATCCTCACCAAGTCCTACTACATCTGCAAAATCGGCATCAATCTCAGAAGATAACGTACCTATGCTTTCAATAATACGATACTGAGATAACATATAATCATATTTTGCGATAACAAGTTCTCTATCTGCTGAGTACATCTCTTCTTCAGTATCTAAAATATCTAAAAGTGTTCTTCTCCCTAGATTAAACTCTTCTAAGTATGAATTTAATGTTTTTTGACTCAACTCTTTATGCGTTTTAAGATAATCCATTTGCTTTTCTAAAGTTGTATAAGCCATCCAAGATAATCTTATACTCTCTTCTACTCTTCTTTGCAAATTTTCTAAAACTCTCATCTCTTGGTGCAACTCGCTTATGCTCTTTTGTTTATTTGATGTATCAGCATTTCCATTATAAAGATTAAATCTAGCTCTAAACATTATTGACATAGAGTCATCATCTCCTTCTACACCACCTATATTTCTATTCCAATCAGACCTAGCTTCTATATCAAATTTAGGATAAAACTCTTTATCAGTAATATTATAATTACTTTTTGCTACTTTTATATTTGCTCTTTGTACTTTTAATGACGGGTTTAGTTTGCTAGCCTCTGAAATTGCTTGACTTTTGGTAGTCGGAAGATTTGATAATACTGTAGGTTCATCCAAATCATCTGGGTGGACAAAAGAACCATATATTTTTATGAAATTAGTTACTGCATCCTCATAGTTATTCATCTGTACAATTAAGTTTGACTCAGCAAGAGCCAAACGACTTAAACTCTGTTCTAACTCTGAGTTTGCTCCAACTCCAGAATCTATCCTTTCTTGAATCTTATTATTTATATCTTTATGTGTCTCTACATTAATTTCTGCTGATTTTAATAACTCTTTTTGTTTAAAAAGCTCAGTATATGCTTCAACCATTGCCAATGAAGTTTGATTAGCTTTTTCTATAACACTATATGCTGCTGAATCAACTCTATGTAGTTGTTTGTTAACATCATTTTGTGTACCAAAACCTTCAAAAATATTTTGACTTAATATGATTCCTATTTCTTCCCTATCTAAGGTTTTATCATTAAATCCAGTTCCAGAATTATTAGTTTTTTCTCTACCAACACCTGCTACAGCGTCTAATTTTGGATAATAACCAGATTTAGCAATACCAACATCTTGCTTTACTGAACGAAAGTAGTTTATTCGTTCTTGTACTTGAGGATTTGTGTTCAATACCTCTTTAACAGTCTCTTCAAGAGTAACTGCAACACCAACTAAAGGCAAAGCAACAATACAAGCTGCCAATGCTAGTTTGACCTTCATAATAAACCCCTTAAATATTTAAATAGCTTGTTTCAAATCTATACAAGCTTATATCTAATTATACAAATTATAAACCACGTTTTGACCACGTCTTAATTAATATGATAGAATAGTAATTATCACTAATAATAACTTTTATGAAAGTAAATATATGAAACACTTTAATTTAGAGTTAAGTCCAGAGATTAAAACTGTTATAGAAAACAGAAGAAAAAAACTTCTCTTTGCTATATACATGATAAGTTTATTAATTTTAAGCCTACTTACAATAAAAAATATTTATTACGATTATAGCTCCATTGTAGGCTTTATTCCACTGTTACTTATTTGTATCTCTTTTGTATATTTTTATAGAAATAAAAAATATGACAACGCTTCATACTCAATTCTTTTTATACTAGCTTGTGTGATTATAGGTATATTGATTGTAAATAAATTCGATAACTATTCTCCTGTTTTTATTATTCTTTTTTCATTAAGTACATTTTTTCTTTTTAGTTGGAAAAAAGGATTATTTATAAATATTTTATTTTTTTTAACACTAATTTCAATCTTTATAAGTGAAAAAACTCACTTCGAAAATAGCGTATTTTTAAATAATTTTATTGCTGTAAGTAATTTTATTGTTGTTCTTTTTGTAGTATTCATTTTTACTTATTTTTATGAGTTAACAAGAGTTGAATCATACAAATTACTTTTAGAATCGAACTACAAAAAAGATCTTCTATATAGAGAACTTCAACACAGAGTAAAAAACAACTTAAATATAGTCTCTTCTATGCTAACAATGCAAGCACAAAAAGAGAGTAAAAAAGTTAAAGAAATAATTCAAGTTAGTAAAAATAGAATAGACTCTATGGCTATGATTCACTCCATGCTTAACGTTAGTAACAATATAGAAAAAGTAAAAGTAAAAGCTTTTTTAGAAAAATTATCAAATAACCTAAAAAGTAATTCAAATAAAGATGTAGATATTAAACTAAATATAAATGAACAAGAACTCCCACTAAATGAAATAATACCTATTGGACTTATCGTAAATGAACTTTTGACAAATAGTTTTAAATATGCTTTTAAAGATACACCTGATGCTAGAATAGTCATAGTATTTAAAAACTATAAAGGAAAATCTATATTGGCATATCATGACAATGGTCCAGGATACAATACAGAAGAAGTTGGTAACATGGGTTTAAAATTAGTAAAATTAAATGTAAAGCAATTAAAAGGCACTCTTAAAATTAAAAACAATAATGGACTTGGTTATAAAATAACGTACAAAAGAAGTTTACATGTATAAAATACTTATAGTTGAAGATGAAATCATAGCAGCAGAGTATCTAAAAAGTATACTTGAATCTAGAGGATGGCTTGTTTTAGAAATAGTAGATAATGGAGTCGATGTTCTAAAAAGTGTAAAAAAACATAATCCAGACTTGATACTGATGGATATCATGTTAGATGGTGTTAAAAGTGGTTGTGAAGTTGCTATAGATGTAAGAAAAATAAGTAACTGTTCTATAGTGTTTTTAACTGCATATGCAGATGATGAAATGATAGGTTATGCAATGCAAGTAAAAGCAGATGGTTATATTGTAAAGCCTTATAACGAAAACGAAATAATTGCTACAATCTCACTTCTTGATTCTAAGAAAAACTCTCATACAAATGGTTTTAAAATAACAAAATTAAAAGATGGCTTCTTTTTTAATCATGATAGTCATTTACTATACAAAGATGGTGAAGCAGTAAAACTAGGTCCAAAAGCTATAAAACTAATAAGAATACTTTGCAACCATAGAGACAATTTTGTAAGTTATGAAGAATTATATGAAAACATATGGGAAGGTAAATTAAACTTAAAAAAACTACAAATGGTTGTCTACCGAATACGAGAGGTATGTAAAACTAGTTTATTAGAAAACATTAATGGAGTTGGTTATCAAATATTGATAGACCACTCCCTTACATGTAAAGACTAAAGTATCTCTCTTTGACCTTTTGAGTTTTGAGCAGATAATATACCCATTGTTTCAAGCTGTTCGACTATTCTTGAAGCTCTATTGTAACCAATCTGAAGACGTCTTTGTATATAACTTATAGAACATTTTTTTTCATTTTGAACTATTGCCTTTGCTTCTTCAAAAAGCTCATCAATATCACCACTTACTTCACCATTAGAACTAATGGTACTTTCTGAATCACTCTGTTTTAAAAAACTCTCATCATAGCTAACTGGTCTTTGTTTTTTAAGATACTCTACTATCTCTTCTATCTCTTCTTCACTTGCATATGGTGCATGAAGACGAATCAATCCGGAAGATGAAGGTGGAGTAAAAAGCATATCTCCTCGCCCTAGAAGTGATTCTGCACCCATAGAATCAAGTATGATTTTACTATCTATCTTTTGTCCCACTTTATAACTTATGCGTGATGGTAAGTTTGCTTTTATAAGTCCTGTTACAACATCAACAGAAGGTCTTTGGGTTGCTACTAAAAGATGTATCCCACTAGCTCTGGCCATTTGAGCAAGACGTGCAATATAAAATTCAACTTCTTTTCCACTGTTCATCATCAAATCAGCAAGTTCATCAATAATAACAACTATATATGGAAATGGGTCAAGTCCAAGT
>CBDLTN010000182.1:0-4194 GCA_965306065.1 uncultured Sulfurospirillum sp.
CATTTGTTGCTGTTGTATCTTCAAGTCCTTTATATAAGATAGTATTAAAAGCTGTAATACCTAGTAACGATAAAACACTCAAAATGGTGAAATTTTCTTTTAAAGTATTTTTTATCTTTGAAAAACTTTTTATAAAAACAGGTAAAACTATCAAAGCAACACCAGCCCAACGGAACAAAGCAAGTTGTACAGGTTCAACAACTTCATGAACCAAACGTCCGATTATGAAATTACCAGACCAAAACAGTACACACAATATTAATAATAAATATATATGGATAATAAATCCTTTAAAAGTTATAGAAAAAATTATTATACCTAAAAGAAAAAATTATAACCACCAATGTAAATATATTAAAAGTTATAAATTTTTGCATATTTAATCTAATTTAGGTTATACTCTTATTTAAAGTGGATAAAATTAATAACTTAGGTGGATTAGTATAAATGCAACAAAAAGCAAAAAGTCTTTTTAGGTCCTTTTATATACGTATATTAGTGCTATTTATAACATTTACAACACTATTTCTTTTAGTTAATTACTACATTAGTTTTACTAATTTTAAACAATCTTCAGCGATACAAAAAGAAAATCATATTGCTAAAGTAAAAGAAACTTTACAATGGGAAGTAGAACATTTTATCGAACTTATTAAATATAACAAAAAAAATATAGAAAACGATAAAAAAGCTAGATTGAAAGAAAAAATTACAGATATAAATACCTTTTCAAATAACTTATACAAAAAATATAAACATACTAAAAGTAATGATGAAATAAAAGAGATTATAATAGAAACTTTGAGGTCATTAAAATATGAAAAAAATGGGTATTATTTTATTCTTAATACTGAAGGTAGTATAGTTTTATATCCTGACAAACCTTATTTAGAAGGTTTTGATGCTTTAAATAATCCCGATTTAATATATTCTAATGCATCTGAAAAAATAATAAATTTAGCTAAAGAAAAGAAAGAAGGATTTATTGAGTACCTTTGGTCAAAACCAAATAGCAAAGGAAATGAAAACAAAAAAATATCATATATAAAAAATTTTGAACCATTTGGTTGGGTAATTGGCACAGGTATATATAAAGAAGATTTAGAAAAGAGTATACAAAAAGATATTTTAAACAATATAGAACAGATGAAGTTTAATTCAACAAATAATAATTATATTTTTATAGGGACTTGGAAAGGAGATTCTTTAACATATCCTGCCAAGGGTAAAAATATGTATAATGTACAAGATAAAAATGGTAAATTTATAGTACAAGAGTTAATTAAAAATGCAAAAGATGGTGGAGGTTTTGTTAATTATGTTATGCCTTCACTAAAAGATGAAAGACGCTCTCAAAAGATAAGTTATGCCCAAGGAATTAAAGACTGGCAATGGTATGTTGGTGCTGGGCTTTATGTAGATGATATAAATGAAGAAATTTTAAAACTTGAAAAAAAGATGCATGATGAATTTATAAATATGTTTATAATAACTTTTTTTATAGCCTTAATAGTTCTTATAATATTTTCTTTTCTAAATAAAAGGCTGAATAATAAAACAAAAAAAGACTTTAATCTGTTTATAGATTTTTTTAATACACTTGTTCATAATGATAAACAAATAGATATAAATAAACTCCAATATGAAGAGTTCATAGATATGGCAAACCATGCAAATCAAATGCTTAAAGAGAAAAAAGAGCTAAAAGATTATCTTCAACAGTATAAAAAAATTGTATCTACTTCAAAAGACTTTTTGGCCCTTTTAGACAATAATTATATTTTTAAAGCTGCAAATGAAACATACGCAAAATACTTCAAAAAAGATATTAATGATATAGTAGATCATAGTGCTGAAGAACTTTTTGGAAAAGAGGTATTTAATAAAACTGTAAAAGCACTTGAAGATAGAGCTTTTAGTGGAGAATCATATGAAGTAGAACATTGGCTTGATTTTCCAATTGGCAAAAGATATGTTCAGACTCATTATAACCCAATTATAAAAAAAGGTTCTTCAAAAGCCGAGGTTGTAGTTATTTCTTCTAGAGATATAACCGATAAAAAAATAGCTGAAGAAAAATTAAAACAATGGGCTACAGTCTTTCAAAGTACTAGTGAAGCCGTTATGATATGTGATTTAAACTCTAATGTAATAAATGTAAATCCAGCATTTGAACATATTACAGGATACACAAGAGACGAAAGTATAGGTAAAAAATCTGACTTTATAAATTATGATATCAATATATTAAAAGGATTTAACAACATATTTGAGAACATTAAAGAAAAAGGTAGCTGGAATGGAGAAGTAAGAAACAAACATAAAAATGGTCATCTGTATCCTGCATATTTTACAGGTAATAGTGTTTGTGATGATAAAGGCAATACTATTAATTATATTGCTACTTTTAATGATATAACCAAACTAAAAGAATCTGAAAAAAGATTAGAATTTTTAGCTCATCACGATGTTCTTACAAAACTTCCAAATAGAATTTTACTAAAAGATAGAATTTATCACGCTATGAAAACAGCAAACCGAAATAACACTAATGTAGCAGTTTGCTTTATAGATTTGGATAATTTCAAAAAAATAAATGATAGTTACGGACATACTTATGGTGATGATGTTTTAGTTCAAATTACAAAACGTATAAAAAAATCGTTAAGAGATACCGATACACTTTCAAGAGTGGGTGGAGATGAATTTATACTTTTAATGGAAGGCTTAAACAATACAAATGAAGTAGTAAATATAATTAATAAGCTTGAAGATACACTAGAAGCACCATTTATAAGTCAAAATAAAAAATTCTTTTTAACAGCAAGTATTGGTATAAGTATGTATCCTAAGGATTCACTAGATATTGAAGAACTTATAAAAAATGCAGATATTGCTATGTATGAGGCTAAAGATGCAGGAAAAAATACATTTAAATTCTACACACATGAGATGTCAATAGGTAGACATGAAATGGTTGATATTGAAAACAGCCTAAAAGATGCCATTAAAAATAGAGAATTTGTACTTTATTATCAACCTCAAGTAGATTTAAAAACAAAAAAGACTATAGGTCTTGAAGCTTTAATAAGATGGAATCATCCTACAAAAGGAATATTATCACCATTTGAGTTTATAAAACTGGCAGAAGATACAAAAATGATAATTCCTATAGGTGAATTTGTTATACATCAAGCTTGTGAAGATATCCAAAGGTTAAGAAACTCTGATATATTTGATGGCAAAATGTCAATTAATGTATCAGGAGTTCAAATAGAACATAGCAATTTGTTATCTTATTTAAATGGTATTATTGATGAAACTAGAGTTGATCCTAAAAAAATAGAACTAGAAATAACAGAATCAATTATAATGCACAATCCAGAAAGATGGATAGAATTTTTAAACTCTATTAGGCAAACTGGTGTAAAAATTGCAATTGACGATTTTGGTACAGGTTATTCTTCTCTCAATTATCTAAGAAAATTACCAATTGATAAACTAAAAATTGATATGTCATTTGTTAGAGACGTTCCAAATGACGAAGATGCATGTGCTGTTGTAAATTCAATAATAGACTTAGCAAAAAACATGAAAATGAGAACATTAGCAGAAGGAATAGAAATACAAGAACAAGAAAAATACCTATCTCAAAACCAGTGTGATGAAGGTCAAGGTTATTTATATAGTAAGCCAATGAGCTATGAAAGTTTACTTGAATGGTTCAAACAAGAAGAGTTATGATATTTTATCATGTTGAAAAAACATATATAAAATATAACAAAATTACTTAGAATCAATATAGCTATCTAAGTAACCCTTCTCATTTAGTTCGTTAAGCTTGGAGACAACATTAGGACATAGTGTAATACCTTTTTCTTCATTTATGATTTCTAATGCTCTGTTTTTAGATAGTGCTTTTCTATAAGGTCTATCTGCAGTCATAGCATCAAATGCATCTGCAACAGCTATTATTTTAGCTTCTAATATGATTTCGTCATCAATCAAACCAAATGGATAACCACTACCGTCTATTCTTTCGTGATGCTGTTCTACCATTTCTTTAACAGGAGAAGTAAAGTCAATATTTTCAATAATACCAACGCCTTTAATTGGATGTTCCTTAATAAGGTTATAATCTTCAAAATTTAATTTTTCTACCTTATTTAAAACTTTTAATGGCAAGGCAATTTT
>CBDLTN010000183.1:0-4182 GCA_965306065.1 uncultured Sulfurospirillum sp.
TTTAATAGTGTCTATTTCAGTGTTAGTTATTGCTTGTCCTTGTGCTCTTGGATTGGCTACTCCAGTAGCTACTTTAGTAGGGATTTCTAGGGCTGCAAAAAAAGGGATTTTATTTAAAGAAGCAACATTTTTAGAAACAGTTGCAAAGTGTACTACAGTTGTATTGGATAAAACAGGAACACTTACAAACGGAACTCCCAAAGTGGTTGACTCCCATATGGAGGATGATTTTGATAAATCTATTTTATACTCTCTTGTATCACTCTCAACACACCCAATAAGTAAAGGTGTAAAAGAGTTTTTAGGTAAATGTGAATTAGTAGAGTTAGAAGAGATTTTAGTTGTTGAAGCTAAGGGCATAAAAGCAAAATTTAATGATAAAAAAATATTTGCAGGAAATAGTGCTTTTATGAATGAAAATGGCTTTACATGTAAAGAGGTGGATGATCGTAATTCGGTTTTACATGTAGCTTATATTGATAAGGTAGTAGCTAGCTTTTCTTTACAAGACAAGCTAAGAGATGGGGCAAAAGAGACCATTAAATATCTTAAGGATAAAGGCTTAAGAGTAGTTATGTTAACAGGAGATAATGCAAAAGTTGCTAAAAGGATAGCTGATGAGGTTGGAATAGTTGAGTATAAATCATCTTTGTTACCTCAAGATAAAGCTCAATATATTATGGATTTGAGAAGTAATGATGACAGAGTTGTTATGGTGGGAGATGGTATAAATGATACTTTAGCACTAACGCATAGCGAAGTTGCAATAACACTTGGCAGTGGGACAGATGTTGCAGTTAATGTGAGTGACATAGTGTTGATAAATGATAATTTCAAATCTTTACAAACAGTTTTTGAAATTTCAAAAAGTACATTTTCAAAAGTAAAACAAAATCTAACAATTTCGATTTTATATAATGTTATAACAATTCCACTAGCAATGGCAGGATTTGTGATACCACTTGTTGCAGCTTTGAGTATGTCTTTGAGTTCACTTGTGGTAGTTGGTAATTCAATGAGGATAAAATAATGGACAATTGGGTAGTTGTAATGATGTTGAGTGCTTCAACTTTACTTGGAGCTTTGGGGCTTTGGGCACTGTTATGGGGTCTTAAAACAGGACAGTTTGAAGATACAAAAAAGTTTTTAGATGGTGCTTCATTGGATAGTGAAGAGGCACTTCATGATGCTATAGAGATGGAAAACAGAAAAAAAGATATTTTGAAAAAAAGAGAAGAAAAGAAGGCAGACGATAGTTATCGTCCACCTGATTAGTGCTTATTTAAAAGTAGTAATATACTCAGCTACTGCTTCGATTCCTGCATCATCATAACCAGCACCTAATTGACCTTTCATAAGTCCTTTCATAGGTCCACCATAAGTTCCAGCTTTGTAACCCTTCATTGAGTCTACAAGTTGAGCTTTAGTCCATCCTTGAATAACTGCTGATTTATTTAAAGCTTTCTTTTCACCTTTTAACCCGTGACATGCTGCACATTTTTTATAAAGTGCTGCTCCATCTGCTGCTAAAAGTGTTGATGCTGCTGCGATAGCTAGTGTTAGTACTATTTTTTTCATTTTAATCTCCTTGTAAATATAGGACAAATTATATCGCACTTCGCTTTAAAATGGCTTATTTTTTAACGTTAGTGTCATTCATGAGGTTATTATAATACTGTTTGTGTATAATTATAATATATAAGTGCGAGGATTAGGATGAAAGCAGTTTTTTTTATAATAGCGTTGGTTATTAGTGCTAATGCAAATGTTAATGTTGTTTGTAAAGCGGGTATTATGGATAACAAGAGTGCAAAGATTTATATCAATAGACTCTTGGAGAAAGAGCCGGGGAATGTAGAGTGTATATTGAAATTAGCCAATATACATCTAAAAAACGGAGAGTTGTTAAAAGGATATAAACTTATAACAAGAGCTTATCAAGCAAGCCCTCTTGAAGTTGGACAGAGCGATGTATCTAGTATCTTACCATATGCTTTAAAAATGACAAAAATGGCAAAACAAGCAAAAAAAGAGAATAATAAGTTCATATGGAATGAAGTTGGAGATAACTTTTTTGATATGGGTGTGTATTATGAATCCATAGAAGCTTATAAAAAAAGCCTTATTATAGATGTAAACCAATCAGAGATAAGACTTAAGTTAGCTCTTAGTCATAACAAAAGCAATAATACTGATGAAGCAATAAATGAGTTGTTTACCCTCATCGAAGAAAATGAAAAAAACTTTTATGCAAATTACTATTTGGCGAAAATATTGCGTTATTCAATAAATGATGAAAATGAAGCAATAAAGTTTTTTAAAAATGCTAAAGAAATCTTAATTTCAACCAAAGATGCTTTTTCAGAAGTACAATACTCCTCTTTTACAAGTGACATAAACACAGAATTAGGTAAGTAGAGTATAATATCACTTATAGAAGTTTCGCTCAGTAAAAGGGAATGGTAAAGTGAAAAAAGCAATATTTTTGGATCGTGATGGCATTATTAATGTGGATCACTCTTATGTACATAAATCAGAAGAATTTGAGTTTAACAAAGGGATATTTCAAGTTCTTCAACACTTCTTATCTTTAGATTATGTTTTATTTATAGTCACAAATCAATCAGGAATTGGCAGGGGATATTATAGTGAGGATGATTTTAAAAAACTTACCTCATGGATGATAAACAAGTTTACATGTAAAGATATAACTATCCAAAAAGTTTATCATTGCCCACATCATCCTGATGAAGGTTGTAAATGTAGAAAGCCTAAAACAGGTATGTTTGAAAAAGCAAAAAAAGAGTTTGATATTGATATGGAAAATTCATGGATGATAGGTGACAAAACAAGTGATATAAAAGCAGGATTAAACGCCAATATAACTAATACGATTTTTGTAAATAGTTTTACATGTAAAGAAGCCTCATTTAGTGTTAAATCAATTTTAGATACAATTGACATCATAAAAAAGTAGGAAAGTAGATGAAATATAGCGATATAGATTTTAATAAAAAAAGTATTTTAATTACAGGTGGTGCTGGATTTATTGGAAGTAACTTGGCTTTTTATTTTCAGGAAAACTTTCCTGAATGTGAAATAGTTGTTTTTGATAAGTTCAGGAGTGAAGATACTTTTGCAAATGGAAATCTAAAAAGCTTTGGACATTTTAAAAACCTGCTAGGATTCAATGGTGAAGTTATAAGTGGAGATATTAATTCTACTAATGATATAGAAAAACTTAGAACTTATAATTTTGACTATATCTTTCACCAAGCTGCAATCTCTGATACAACCGTAGGTGATCAAACACTTATGGTACAAACAAATGTAAATGCTTTTAAAGTACTGCTTGATATGGCAGTAGGTATGAGTGCAAATATGATATATGCTTCAAGTGCAGCGACTTATGGAGATAGCGAAGTTTTTAGTATAGGATATGAAAAACCAAATAACGTTTATGGATTTTCAAAATTAATGATGGATAACTTAGCAAATAAGTATATGCAAACTACAGATATCTCTGTTGTAGGATTGAGATATTTTAATGTATATGGAGAGCGTGAATTTTTTAAAAACAAAACGGCTTCTATGGTACTTCAGTTTGGTTTGCAACTTTTAAGTGGAAAAAATGCCAAACTTTTTGAAGGTAGTGATAAAATAAGAAGAGATTTTATATATATACAAGATGTTATTCAAGCGAATATAAAAGCGTGTAAACCTAAAAAAAGTGGAGTTTATAACGTAGGAACTGGAAGTGCTAGAAGTTTTCAAGATATTGTGGATGGATTAAAAAAAGAATTAAATATAAGTAGAAATGATGAGTATATACCAAACCCTTTTGTAGGACAATATCAGTTTTTTACTGAGGCTGATATATCTTTGAGCGAAGAATTTTTGGAATATAAACCTAGATTTTCCTTAGAAGAGGGAATCAAATCTTATATAAGTGAAATAAAGAGAATACATGGATAGATTAAGAAGTTACGTACCAAAAATTTTGGTAATAGGTGATCTTATGTTAGATCATTATCTTTGGGGAAAGTGTGAAAGAATCTCTCCAGAAGCTCCTGTACAAGTAGTAGATATAAACAGAGAAACAACAGTTCTTGGTGGAGCTGGAAATGTTATAAATAATCTTATAACTATGGGTGCCAAAGTTGGTGTTTTAAGTGTGATAGG
>CBDLTN010000184.1:0-4114 GCA_965306065.1 uncultured Sulfurospirillum sp.
GAAGTATGTAGTCTATGTTTACTAGTTTATACTCTTTACATGTAAAGAATTCTCTAAAACTAAATAATAACCAATATATAAGTTTTTAGGTATAATTTTTCAAAATTTAAGATAAAGTTTTATAAAACTTTAGGAGACGTTGTTGCATTTACAAAATAAACTATATACTCTGCTAGAAGAGCCTGAAAAAAACAAATACTCTTATGCATTAAATATCTTTATATATACTCTCATCATCATTAGTATAGTTGCTTTAATGATTTCCACAATAGATGAATACAAGGAAAAATATAGTTATATTTTATCACTAATCCAACATATCATAATGCCAATTTTTGTAATTGAGTATTGTTTTCGTGTTTATGCTGCGGGGAGTTTAAAAAAGTATCATGGGTTTCGTGGAAAACTTAAGTACATGACGTCTGCTTATGCCGTTATTGACTTGATAGTTATTATTCCTTATGTATTTATAGGTTTTGATTTTAACAATGCCTTTATACGAAGTTTACGCTTTTTTAGGATTTTTAGACTCTTTAGAATGAAAAAACAAGCAGAATTTGTAAAAGTAATCACTCACATAATTACTTCTAAAAAAGAAGAATTTATTGTACTTCTTTTTTGTACTTTAGCGATTATTCTTTTTCTGTCTTTTATAGTCTTTGAAGCAGAACATAAAGCTCAACCAGAAGTATTTACAAATATACCTCAAACACTCTGGTGGGCAGTGGCTACGTTAACAACAGTAGGATATGGTGATATGTATCCTATAACCACTTTAGGAAAATTTATAACTGCCATAGTTTCCATACTAGGTATAGCTTTTATAGCAATCCCTGGTGGTATATTTGCATCAGAATTTGTAAATGCATTTTCAAAAAGAAAACAGCAAAGAAAAAGTAACCACAGATGTTTAGAGTGTGGTTCTAATAGTATCGAGTTTATAGAAAAAGCAGAACTATTTTACGATGGGAAAACAAAAAAATTTGAAAAGCTCAAACATTGTAAGAAGTGTGGTTTTTATTCACTTAAGTTGAAAAAGGAAATTGATGATTGATTATAAACAAAAGTTTACATTAGATAGAGAATTTTACCCTAGCCCAAATATAGAAATCTCTATAGAGAGTGATAGAGGTCGCATACTCTCAGCTCCAGCTCTAAGACGTCTTCAAAAACGAACACAAGTTTTTGCCTTGGAACTTAATGCTTCTATTCGTACACGTCTTACACACTCATTGGAAGTCTCACAAAATGCTCGTTTTATTTCAAAAACAATCCTTTCAAAGTTAAAAGACAAAGGACTTGATACTTATGGTCTAGAAGATCTAGAAAATGCCTTTAGCTCAACTGCTGAAATGACAAGCCTTCTTCATGATATAGGAAATCCTCCTTTTGGTCACTTTGCCGAACAGACTATCAACAAGTGGATAAGCAACAATGCTGTTGAAATTTTAGATAGTTTTAAAGCAAGTGATGATGATACTAAAAAATTAAAAAAGCTTCTTTGTAAAGACATATGCAACTACGACGGTAATGCCCAAGCTATAAGAGTTATAACAAAATTACAAAGACTTAACCTCTCATACACCCAAATCCTTTCAGTTCTTAAATACACAAGAGGTGCATATCAAGATAGACCTTCTAAAGATGCGGATTTAAGTTACCTTATGAAAAAACCAGGCTTTTACTATAGCGAAAAGGAGTTCATAGAAAAGGTACAAAAAGCCTTACATGTAAAGAGTGGTTGTAGGTTTCCAATAACCTATATAATGGAGGCTGCAGATGATATATCTTACCTCACTGCTGATTTGGAAGATTCTGTAGAAAAAGGCATATTAAGTCTTGATGATGTTTATAATCTTATAAAAAAAGAGTGCGAAAAGGAAAATGAAGATTACCTTTTAGAGTTAATCCAAAAGAGATATGAACAAGCAAAGAAAAATGAAGAACCATATCAGTTTAACATGTTTTTTACTCTTGTTCGAGCTAAACTTGTAACATCTTTGGTATATCATGTTGTTGATATATACATAGATAACCATAAAGAAGTTTTTAATGGATCATTTAACTGGGCTTTGCTTGAATACGACAAACAAAGTAAGTACTACAAAGCTATTAAAATTCTACAAAATATATCTTCTGAATATATCTATCAAAATAAAGAAGTACAAACTCTGGAACTTCAAGGATATGCCATAGTCAATGGCTTATTAGATGTATATAAACCACTACTTCAACTTAGCTCTAATGACTTTGAAAAGTTGATAAGAAGTGAAAAAATAGATTGTTTTATCTCGATGAGACTTCTAAAAAGAATCTCGTCAAAACAGGTTGTCGCATATCGAAATGACGTAAAAAATATAAATTTTAAAGGTCAAGAAAAGTTCCAAATCCTTGAATTTTACTATAGAGTTAGGTTAATTATTGACTATATAAGCGGTATGACTGATGATTTCGCATTAGAAGAATATAAGCTATTGACAGCATTAAAATAAAATACTAATAACATTTAACGAAATAAAAGTTACAAAAAGTAAAAAACTAAAAAAATTTTACCTTTACTCTTATATTAAAGTTTATATTTATAATTAATCTGTTAAAGTTATATAATTTTAAGACAAGGATTGGATGTGTTTAGTTCTATAAGTAAGAAGATGACGTATATACAAGTTGCAGTAATAATAACTGCTATGATTGGTTTTATTACTTTTATAAGTAATTATTTGGATAATTATATAAAAACAGAGACTAATTTAAAGTTGTCTTCAAGCACAAAACTTGTGGTTGAAATGATTGACACTTATAACAGTGCGATAGAAATTGGGGCTGAAAAAGTGCTTCATTTGTTTATAGAAGACTTAGGTGATTTTAGTATTGATTTAGAAAAAAAAGTTGATGTAGATGGTGTATATACTCCGGTTTTATATGCTGAAGGTGAAATTATCAACAATGACTTTGATGCAGTAGATGCTTTTAGAAAACGAACAGGAGATGTTGCTACTATTTTTGTAAAAGATGGTGATGATTTTGTTCGTATTTCAACATCCTTATTCAAAGAAAATGGGCAAAGAGCTATAGGTACTTACTTAGGTAAATCTAAAAATGCTGCATATGAGCACATACTGAACAAAAAAACATATATAGGAAGTACGAAGCTTTTTGGGAAAGATTACATAACAGTATATGCTCCTATACTTGATGCAACAAACAATGTAATAGGAATATCATTTGTAGGATACAACTTTACTAAAGGCTTAGAAGCTTTATCTAAAAAAATAGATAGTATGAAGCTAGGTGAAAATGGCCATTTTTACACTATAAATACAAAAAACAAGGTATATGATATTCATCAAAACAAAAAAGGTAAAAGTATAGATTCCAAAATATCTAAAAAAATTTTGGAAAAGAAAAATGGTTATATAGAGTATAAAGAAGACGGTTTAGAAAAAGCAGCTCAATTTATGACATTTCCAAAATGGGATTGGATACTAGTTGGTGAAGCAAACTTAGCTGACTTTGAAAAAGCAAATACAAGACTAAGAACGTATCTTACAATTGCAGCTACAATTATAACACTTATTATAATGTTTATTACTTGGATAGTTGTTAAAAAAACAGTTTCAAATCCTCTTAATGATTTGATAAACAGAACAAGAGAGCTTTCAAGTGGAGATGGAGATCTTACAAAAAAACTAGATATTGTAAGCAAAGATGAGATTGCACAAGCTAGTACAGAGATAAATAACTTCATAGAAAAAGTAAGAATACTAATAGCAGATGCAAAAAATCTTTCAAGTGAAAACTCTTCAATAGCACACGAGCTTTCAACTACTTCATTAGAAGTTGGTAAACTAGTAGAAGAATCAACTACTATAGTTAACAAAGCAACACAAGACGCCTCTGTTATACAAGAAGGAATGACAGATGGAATAGAAGGTGCCAAATTATCTAAAAAAGATTTAATAGATGCAAATGTATCATTAAATGAAGCAAATGAAGCAATTTTTAGTCTAACTAAAGATATACAAGTAAGCGCAGCAACAGAGATAGAACTAGCAGGAAAGATACAACAACTTAGTAGCGATACAGCACAAGTAAAAGATGTACTTCTAGTTAT
>CBDLTN010000185.1:0-4075 GCA_965306065.1 uncultured Sulfurospirillum sp.
AGAAGTTACCTAACTCTTATTTTGCCTCGTCAACATGGGGGTATCAACAACTGTTAGTAGACTTTGCAGGACCTATTTTAGAAGATATTGCAGTTGCTTCAGAATTTGGTAATATGAGTACTTCATTCAAAAAGTATCGTGAGAGTTTAATAAATCTATATCAGATTAAACCTACATTTGCATCAGGTATTAGCTATTCTGCAGCAAAGATTGTATTACAAGCTATAAAAAATGTAGGTTCAAATTCTTCTGATATCAAAGAGTATCTTTCTACTCCAAGAGAATATGAGTATGCTTATGGCAAAGTCAAACTCAATGAATTTGGTGATGCTCATGTTGATACATTTAATATAATTAAAATTTTAAATAACAAGCCTGAGATAATAAAAAAAATAAAAATGAGTATAAATGAAGAATAAAAGTATAATTTTAAATTTTAAGATGTTTTTACAATATATACATGTTTTTTGGATGACAACGACATTTATTATAATAGGGATATTGTTTTTTTCTTTATATGAAACAAATCGTGATTTAAAAAAAGACTTACATGATTGGCAAGAATTGTTTGCTAGTAATATAAATAAATACGTAGATGAGTTAGATTATTTAAACAATGAAAAAATAAGCAAAGAAATTTTAAAAACTACAAAAACAGAAGTTTTTAAAGTCTATTTGGACGGTACTATAAAAAGTGCAAAAAACAAAGTTTTAGTTGGTTACAATATAGCGAACAGTCAAGTTTTTAAGCAAATCAATAATTTGACTATAGATGAAGTAAATATTATGTTTTATAGTGGTTTTAGTTCTGGAAAAAACATGGTCTATTTTTCAAAAAGGTATGAGAATGAATTTATAATTTCTGTTATAAATCCTAATGACTTTTTTCAAAATAAGCATCAATATAATAGGTCAATATTCACAGATAAAAACAATATAGTATTATACTCAACTAAAAAGAGTCTAATAGGAAATAAATATAATTTAAAAAAGTTCTACTTTGATGGCTTAAAACTAAATATGGCAAAACAATTTGAGTTAGATTCCATAGGTGATTTTAGATTCTATGTTGAAAAAGACATAACAACACAAGCGTTTTTATATTTTTTACTTTTGATTACATTGTTCTTTATTTTTATATTTGTAACTAAAAAATCAAATGAAATAAATAGATTTATACAAACATTGGAAAAAGAGTATATTTACTTGGCCAATATAACCAATGAAATGACAAATGAGATAAAAACTGACAGTAAACAGAATTTTTTTGTTGTTGCCGATAAGTATAAAGAAGTTTTTGAAACAATCAATAAAAAACTAAGTAATGATAAATTAGAATTTGTCGAAGGTAAAAGATTTTCTATGACAATCAAAAATCTTAATAACTTATCAATAGCATTACTTGAAAATTTAAGTAATAATGCTAAAGAGTCAATTGAACTGGACTCTTCTCTTGAAGAAAAAGTAAAAGAGAGAACAGAAGAATTATATAAAGTAAATGAAAAGTTGCAAGATACTATAAATAATTTACAAAAAAATGTTAACTGATTTATTTTAAAGCCCTCTACATGTAAAGGTTTTAAGCTTTACATGTAAGTGGGTATTCTATTAGTTTGATAATTTGTCGAAGTCTTTTAGTTTTAGATTATTTTTTTCTAAAAGTTTTTCATCAAATTGAACTACTTTGTTTCTTCCTGTTCTTTTTGCTGAATATAAGGCTATATCTGCAAACTTGATTGTTCTCCATATAGTACCTGTGTCATTTGGAAAAATTGAAGTTCCAATACTCAGTGTTTTGCTAAAAGTTATTCCATTATTTGCATTCAAAAGTTTTTTCTCAAAAGTTACACGAATGTTTTCTGCTATTATTCCAACTTGCTTATTATCACAATTGTAAAGTAAAACTAAAAACTCTTCGCCACCAAATCTAAAGGCAATGTCAGATTTTCTAATCGAAGAAGTTAAAATTTCTGATAACTCTTTAATAACAATATCTCCAATGTCATGACCATAAGTATCATTGACCATTTTAAAAAAATCAATATCTATCATTAGTATCCCATAAGGAACTTTAACTCTATCTGCTTGTGCAATTGCTTTTTCAACATACTCATCTAAATACTTTCTATTATATAGACCAGTTAAAGGATCTGTCGTAGAAGATACTTTTAAGATTTCAGTTAGATTTTTGCTTACTATTTCTGGTCTAGCTTCATTTATATAGTCTTTAAATCTACCTATGTTCTTTTTTGCTTTATCAACAATATCTTTATTTTGTGTTCCTATATGTATCATAAGTTCTAAATCATTACTAATTACATATGGTACACAAAAGTAGTACTTGTATATTTTACTACAGTTTTCACATATGTTAGTAAATGAACATGAATCTACAGATTGTTTTGTTCTAAGAGCCCTACATGAAGTACTTATAGGGTGAGTTTCTTTGTCATAAGTGGAAAATACTACAGTTGGTTCCAAATCAGTCTTTTTATCAGATTCAACTAATACAAAGTCGTCTAATTCAAATCTTTCTTGTAAAATAAAACCTATTCTTTTGTATATTTGCATTTTGTCTTCATCAAACTCTATTGTTTTTTTGAAATCATGTATATATGATATTTCTTTTACAAGGCCTTTTAACTCTATAAGAACATCTCTTTTGCCTGTTGGTCTAAACGATATAAAACTATTGACAGTTTTATCAATTTCTACAAGTGCATCTTGAAGTTTACTTAACAATGAGTTTATGCCAAACGTGACATTTTTGTATTCTTGTTGATGATTAACATTTTCAACTCTTTTTGAATAATTACCATCTTGAGCTTCTTTCATTACAGATGTTATTGAGTTAAAAAGTTTAATTAATGGATCCATTGACCTGCTTATAATTAAAAATACTATGATTATCATAATAATTGAGATTCCAATTATCACAAATGTAATGAACATCCCCTTAGCTCTAATTTCACTTACATCTATAATCATACTTACAGTTCCAAGTACATCACCTTCTTTAGCATTATGACAACTCATACAATTTGGATTACCATGCTTTGAAGCTGTGTAAGGTATAGTTACCCTAAGTTTAGCAGCATCTGAGGTTTCTAATATATTTTTGTATACTTTACCTGAATGTATAACTTTTAAATCTATCTTATCCCTAGTGTTTTCACTGCTTAATCCTTCTCCAAATTGTTCTACAACAGAAGCACTTCTTGTAAGCCAAAGAGATTCTATATTTGGAGAATTTTCTATTTTATTAAGAAAATAGTCTCTATTTTGCATAGTGCCGCTTACCATATGAGCTGTTAATCCATTTTTTACAAGTTCAGCAGCTAATTCAGCTTTTTCTTCAGCACCTTTGATGCCCATTGCTCTAATATTAAGTGAACTAAATATAAGTAGTATTAAATAAGAGATTAAAATTGAGCTTAGTATTATAATTGTTAGTTTCTTTTTCATATGATACCCCTTTACAAATCGTAATTATATATTAACTAATATTAGTGTCAACAAAGTGTTATCACTTTTAAAAAATTAAGTTATATTTTGTTTTATATATTATACATTAATTTGTCATTTTTTTATCATAAGGCTTAGGCTGTTAACAGTTAGTGCTAAAAGTATGATACTTCCACCTATAAAAACAGATTGTGAGATTTTTTCATCAAGCCACCACCACCCCCAAATAGGAGCAAGAATACTCTCAGCAATTACTAATAAACCAACTTCTGCAGGTATTAAGTACTTTGTGCCCAAGCCTATAAGTAGTCTTGAAATAGGCGTTACAATAAGCCCCATAAGTATAATAGGTATCAAAGAAGTAAAACTTACTTCAAAACTTGCTCCCCAGACACAAAAGAGAGCTACAAAAAAACCACCAAAAGAGACATACCCTAAACGACTAGCATCTCTATAAAAAGTAAGTATACAAAAGAGTGATGAAAAACTTAAAACACAACAAAAGGCAAAAATATTGCCCATTAGAGAGTTTCCACTCAAATCATCAGAAAGAATCATATATAGACCAATAAAAACGAAAAAAGTAGCAACAAATATACGCATAGGAGTT
>CBDLTN010000186.1:0-3967 GCA_965306065.1 uncultured Sulfurospirillum sp.
GTCTATATACTCACCTGAGCCTATATACCAGTCATAATGTCCAAACGCTTTAACAAATACAATTTGTTCATATTGTTTTTTGCTTGAATCATTAGGTTTTGTAAATGTGTCTTTGAGAAAACCTGAACCTTTTGTTTTACATATGTTTATCTCTTCTTTTATAACAAATCTACCCGTTGCATCTTTGAAATTAAGTATAGAAGAACCCTCAAAATGTCTTAAATATGTTGGTGCAAGTTGAAATACACCGTTATAATCCAATATCCATATAAAACTTTCACCCTTATTCCATAACAGAGGTCTAATTGTAGTTGTTATAAGATTTTTTATCTCATCTTGTGTTTTAATATCTTTATATTGTTTATGAAGTGCTAGAGAAATTTTATAAGCAGTTTCAACTCTATCTGAAACTCTAACTTTTAATTCTTTAAGTATGATGGAGTTCTTATGGTTAATTAAGTCTGTGATATCTAGGATTTTATTTTTAGTGGAATCTTTTTCAATAGCAATTAAATTTTGTTCAACTCTATTTATCATATTTTGTAAATTAGTATTTTGTAATTCAATGACAATAAAAATAACCAAAGCCATAAAAATTGAAATAATCAACAATGGAATAAGAGTTATAAGTTTTAAAATTTTATCTTCATATTTTTCCACAATATTTCCTTGATTAATAGTCTATCATAATTTACTGCTTAGTAATATATAATTATAAGCATTTTCATTATATTAGTTTGGAAATTATAGTTTCCAATACTAAAATAAGTTTATTTATGTTAAAATATAACAATACATACTTAAAGGTAAAATATCTCATGAGATACCCATTGGACTGTGAAAATAGCTTTAATAATACATATATGTTTTGGTTAACAAGATTTATTAGAAATAAAGTTACTAGTTTATCAAACCGACAAGTTAAAGATAAAGCTCGTTTGGCTCAAATTATTAAAGAGTTGATTTATGGTTTTGACTCTATGAGTGATTTGAAAAAAACTGTTAAAGAGATTAGAAATATTGGAATTAATAGTATACATGTGTACTTTATACCTTTAGAAAAGCTTTTTAATTTTTTATCTAGTTTTGGAGCTGCTTCTATGAAAGAGATAGACGAAGAATTACTTAGCGATTTTTTAGCAACTGAGACTAGTAATCTTTCAGATGCAACAAAAAAGAATTACCGTATTGCTTTAACGACCTTTTTTGCCTATATTGATAAGCAAAATGAAGAAACCAATGGAAATGCTTACAGATTTGGAATAGAGCTTAAAAACTGGGGTGGATTAGGCGGTAAAAGTGGTCAAAAACTCCCCTCCTTCATGCAAAAAGATGAAGTTAAAAGGTTCATTGGAGCAATTGATGCTTACGAATTTAGTCCCAAAGTGAGTGCAAGAAACAGATTGATTATTAAGATAATCCTTTATACCGGTATTAGGGTAAGTGAAGCTTTAAATATAAATATGAAAGATTTTGTAAAAGAAGAAAACAACTATATTATTCAAGTTAGAGGAAAAGGCAATAAACCAAGAGTTGTTATGATTAAAGAATCAATCATAAAAGATGATTTAAAAAACTGGTTAGAGGTAAGATGTTGTAATAATAATGTATTAGTATGCAATCAAAAGGGTAATGTTCTTACTCAAGCATATATTAGTAGGATGGTAGAAAAAATACTTTTAAGTGTAAATATTAGAAAAGAAAAGAATGGTGCGCATATGTTAAGACATACTTTTGCCACCCTGCTCTATCAAAACAGCAAAGATCTTATTTTGGTTCAAGAGTCATTAGGGCATGCTGACATAAATACTTCTAGAATATATACTCATTTTGATAAAGAAAAACTAAAAAGAACAACAGATATTTTTTAAATATGCAAATTTTGCATATTATTTTCTTCTTAACTTTTATTATATATTAAACAAATTTGAGTTATCGTATAGTTAATGTTAAAAATTTAAGGAGAAATTATGGCCGACAAGATATATCGCGTTAACATGAACGAACTTAGTTTTAAAATAGAAGATGTTCCAACCGAGTGGATGGGACTTGGTGGTAGAGGTTTAACATCTACCATTGTTGCTGCAGAAGTTGACCCTGAATGTCATCCTCTTGGACCAAACAATAAAATGGTATTTGCTCCAGGATTATTATCAGGGACTAGTGCTTCAAATAGTGGAAGAAACTCGCTTGGCGCCAAAAGCCCTCTTACAGGTGGTATTAAAGAGAGTAATGTTGGTGGTACTATGGCAGGTATTATGGCAAAACTTGGTGTAAAGGCCCTCATTATTGAAGGAATTCCTAAAGATGATTCTACTTTTTATCATCTTCATGTTAGTAAAGATAATATAGAAATAGTAGCTGTTCCGGAACTTGTTGGCAAAAGTAATTATTTTGTTTTAGATGCTATGGAAGATAAATACAATAAAAAAGTAGCAGTTATGAGTATTGGTCGTCCTGGTGAGATGAAAATGCTAGTATCTAATGTTTCGGTTAGAGATCCTAAAGGAAAACTAAGAAGCCATGGACGTGGTGGACTTGGTGCTGTTATGGGCTCAAAGAAGATAAAATGTATTACAGTAGATGCTGAGAGCTATAAAGAAGTTACTTATGCTGATTCTGCTAAGTTTAAAACTGCAAGTAAAATATTTACTAAAGCTTTAAAAGAAAATCCTATAAGCGGAGAAGGACTTCCTGCATTTGGAACAAATGTTCTAGTAAATATAATCAATGAATCAGGTGGACTTCCTAGTAAAAACTTTAGAACTGGTAATTCAGAAAATGCTGAGAGTATCTGTGGTGAAACTATGGCTGAAACAATAACCGCTAGAAAAGGAAGTACAACTCATGGATGTCATGCTGGCTGTGTTATTCAATGTTCTCAAACATATAATGATAAAAAAGGGGAGTATTTAACCTCAGGATTTGAGTATGAGATGATCTGGGCATTTGGTGCAAATTTAGGTATAGAAGATTTAGACCAGATTGCTAAAATAGATGCTTTAATGGATAATCTTGGTATAGATGCAATTGAGATGGGTGTTACTTTAGGACTTGCTGTTGACGCTGGTATTTTGGAATATGGTGATGGTATTAGAGCTTATGAGCTTATTGACAAAGATATCTCAAATGGAACACCATTAGGACGAATTCTTGGAAGTGGCGCAGGAAACTTAGGTAAACTTTATGGACTTGTAAGAGTTCCTGTAGTTAAAAACCAAAGTATTCCAGCTTATGAGCCAAGAGCAATAAAAGGTCAAGGTGTAACATATGCAACAACTCCTATGGGTGCTGACCACACTGCAGGTTATGCAGTTGCAACAAATATTTTAAATAGTGGTGGTTTTGTTGACCCACTTAAAAAAGATGGTCAAGTTGAACTCTCACGTAATCTTCAAATCGCATCAGCAGCAGTTGATAGTACAGGTATGTGTATATTTGTTGCCTTCCCTGCTCTTGATGACCCTGCTTGTCTTCCTGCACTAATAGATATGCTAAATGCAAGATTTGGAATAACTCTTACCGGAGATGATGTAACAAATTTAGGTAAATCAATTCTTAAAACAGAGAGAGCTTTTAACATAAAAGCTGGTTTGACAAACTCTGATGATAGGTTGCCTGAATTTATGAAGTATGAAGAACTTCCTCCTCATAATGTAACTTGGGATTTTACAAATGAAGAGATAGATGAGTTTTGGAATTTCTAATGAATGTTACAGTTAAACTTTTCGCTCAATATAGAATAGGAAGATTTAAAGTTGAAGAAAGAGTATACCCAGATGGTACTACTGCTCAAAACATAATGGATGAATTAGGTATAAGCGAAGAGAGACTTCCACTTGGAGTTTTAATGGTAAATTCAAAGCACCAAAAGAGGAGTACATTTTACAAGAGGGCGATATTCTTGCCCTCTTCCCAAAAGTTGGAGGAGGTTAATTTCCTCCAACTTTCATGCAAACTTATAAAA
>CBDLTN010000187.1:0-3965 GCA_965306065.1 uncultured Sulfurospirillum sp.
AACCTATATCGCTCAGGTGCCTCTCTTGTCCACTTAACAAAGATCATCTGTTCTTTTTCTTCCATAAGCATTGATGCACGTTCACAAAACTTATGATGAACCATTACATCATTTCCTTTTTTAAAACCTATAATATCATCACCACGTTTAGGATGACAACAGTAATCAAAAAGTACATTTGAAACATTTTGATTTGAATAAATAACCATATTGTCAAATTTTTGTTTTTTAATGTTATATCTATTTATATTTAAAAAAGGAAAAAGAATTTTATCACTTCTTGGATACTTTTTAAGAGTATTAACTACACTTTTAAAATACACAGAATCTGTTGCTATTTTATAAACTTTATTTTCTATATTTTCTTTTGTTAACCAACTTTTTAGTTTTCTATCTCTTATGTTGAAAACTGCAACTAATATATCTATAGCTACTCTATAATTAATCTCTTTCATTTTTTGACGGCAGTTTACAGCAATAGCATTTCTTGCTTTTCCTGTTTTTACACTATTTACCCAACTACATCTAAAGCGTGGTTCTTTTGAAGTTATAATTCTTACAATATCACCATTTTTTAGCTCGGTTAAAAATGGTGTTTTTTGTTTATTTACATAAGCTTCTTTCGCATAAGCCCCTACTTCAGTGTGTACTTCATATGCAAAATCTAAAACAGTCGCACCACGAGGGAGTGTAAAAATATCTCCTTTTGGAGAAAAAACAGCTATATCTTCACTATATAGATTATCTTTAGCTATCTCATAAAACTCTTCTATATTTTCACTGCTATCATCTTGACTTTTAAAATCATTTAACCATTCTAATTTTGGATTTAATCCACCACTTTTATACTTCCAATGCGCAGCAACTCCAAACTCAGCAGTTTTATGCATATCTTTTGTTCGTATTTGTGATTCTATTATTGATTTATTATCAAATACTGTTGTATGTATAGTTTGATAACCATTCTCTTTTGGTATAGCTATATAATCTTTAAATCTTGAAATCAGCGGATTAAAGTTTTGATGAATTATTCCAAGTGCCCTATAACAATCAATAGGTTCATTAACAATAACTCTAATAGCAAGCATATCTAGAACTTCTTCAATGGATACGCCTTTTCTTTGCATCTTTAAGTAGATTGAGTAATAGTGCTTTACACGTCTCTCTATATCAAAGTCATTTTCTATAAAACCATTTTTTAACATCAAAGTTTTTGTTTCAGAAGTAAAGTGATTTAGACGAAGTTGAAGTTGTTGAGTATGCTCTTTTATATAATCATCTATTTTTTTATATTCACCAGGAAGAACATACTTGAAACTTAAATCTTCTAATTGATTTTTTATAGAAGAGATACCAAGTCTATGTGCAATAGGTCCATAAACTACAACTGTTTCTTCACTTATTCTTTTTTGTTTTGCTTCACTTAAAGAGTCAAGTGTAAGCATGTTGTGTAATCTATCACAAAGTTTAATAACTAAAACTCTTATATCATTAGTAGAAGCTAAAAGCATCTTCCTAAATGTTAATGCCGATGATAAAATTTTTTCATTTGAATTAGAAGGTATCAACTCACTTCCGCGGATTTCCATTATTTTTGTCAATCCTTCGACCAAGTGAGCTACTTCTTCATTGAAATTTAACGAAACTTCATCTATGGAACAACATGTATCTTCTACTACATCATGTAAAAGACCTGCTATAATCATATCCTCTCTACCACCCAAATAAGCTACAAAAACAGAAACCAATATAGGGTGGATAGCATAAGCTTCTCCACTCTTTCGTAACTGTCCTTCATGCTTACTTTGTGTAAAAAAAAGTGCCTTTTCTATAAGTTCTGTTCTTGGAATAAACTCATATAAAAGATCTATAGCTTCATCTACGTCTTTGCAAGATTTAACACGCTCGACTAATCGTTCCATAGTCTTATGACTCTTACTCTTCTTTATCTAAAAAAGACTCTATAGATACTTTTCCTTCAGCTATTTCTACAAGAGCAATATCTGTAAACTTACTGTTAGCATCATCTTTTTTTACTAATGGCTCAGCACCATTAGCTAACTGTTCTGCACGTTTTGCTACTAATAATGCCAATTTATATCTATCATCACCTACAAATTTTAAAGCTTTTGCTGTTATTTGTTCTGTTCTCATATTTTTCCTTTATTCGTTACTATCTTGTTTTTTTACTATTGAACACTTTGTATAATCACCATTAATTATCTCTAAGAGATTGTTTTTTACAAACATATTACAAACAACTATTGGTAGTTTATTATCTTTTGCTAAAGCAATAGCAGTGTCATCCATTACTTTTATATTGTCGTTCATAGCTCTATCATAAGATAACTCATTTAATTTTTGTGCATCTAAAAATTTCTTTGGATCTTTATCATAAACACCATCAACTTTTGTTGCTTTTATTATCATGTCAGAATTTATCTCTATTGCTCTTAGTGTTGCTGCAGTATCAGTTGTAAAATACGGATTTCCTGTTCCAGCTGCAAAAATTACAATTCTTCCTTTTTGAAGATGACGTTGTGCGCGTCTTACTATAAATGTTTCACAAATTGCTTCCATCTTAATTGCACTTTGAACTCTTACTTCCATACCTACATGCTCTAATGCTTCTTGCATAGCAACAGAATTTATTACAGTCGATAACATTCCCATGTAATCACCACTGGTTCTTTTAATAATTCCATCTTTTGCAGCACTTACACCACGAATGATATTTCCACCACCTATTACTATACCTACTTCGATTCCACTATTTACTAATGATTTTATTTCATCCGCAATAAACTTTAATATAGACGTATCTATACCAAAACCATTCTCACCGGCTAATGCTTCCCCTGAAAACTTTACTAATACTCTTTTATTTGCCATAACTCACCTTTTATTTAGCCAAAATTGGCGGATTATACTAAAATATAGCTTAATACCTTATCAATTCTAAAGGATTGATATGATAACTCTTTTGTGTTACTTCAAAAGATAGATCATCTTCGACTCTTCCTATAACATACCCTTTTTTTATTTTCTTACCAACTTTTATAGTTGGTGCTATTTTTGAAAGGTGTGCGTATATAGTATGAATCCCATAACTATTCTCTACAATAACAACTTTATCTAAAACTGCTGTATCTTTCGCATATACTACTTTGCCATTTAAGACATTTTTTACTTTTGCATTTGGTTTTTTAGAAGTTAAAATAACAGACTCGTTAAATATCTTTATCTTGTATATTGGATCTGTGTACCTTCCAAACTTTCTTTTAATTGTAAAGCTATCTAATGGTGCTATAGTTTTTTGTCCGCGATATTTTTTTACTCTACTATTTTGAAAAGATGAGCCTATCTGCCTTACAGTCATTTTACCATTTATCTTAGAATCTTTTTTAGCATTTTCAATTGCTGCAAGTCTTTTTCGTTTTTGGGCTTCATCTTCTTTTGCTTTTATAATTTTTAGTTTTTTAAGAGTCGCTCTTAGCTCATTTCTCTCTTTTTCAATCTTAAATAGCCTCTTTTTATATAAAGATCTTTGTTTGCTTAGTTTTTTTATACTTAATTCTTTTGATTTTTTTAGAGTTGAGTATCTGACTTTCTTATCTTTTAATGCTTTTATAGAAGTTTTTATATCTTTTATCTGTGAGTTTTGTACATCAATTTTTTTATTAATTTTATCATAATCACGTGAGAGCTTTGAAAACTCTTTTTGCATGATTATACCTATCTTGTCAACTGCTTCTTCAACTAGTATATTATCACTTGAATCTTGATAGCTTTTATCGGATATGAGATAAAAAGAAAAATCTTCTGCAATAATCTTTACAATTTTTTTCTCTAACTCTCTTTTATCTCTTATAAGCTTCACATTTTGTGTTGCTAAATGTTTTAAATTTATCTCTTTGTCTTTTACTACATTTTCATTTCTTGTTATATTTTTTCCTAGATTTGTT
>CBDLTN010000188.1:0-3915 GCA_965306065.1 uncultured Sulfurospirillum sp.
ATCGTTAATATACCATACTGTTCTGTTTGCACATCCCAGTTAAAAGAGAAAAAATTACTAATATCTGAAAAAGAAAATATATCTAAACATATATACCCTAAGAGAAAAAATATACTAAAAACCAAACCACTGCTAAAACTTGTAAAAAGTAGCAGTGATTTAGAAAATATTTTATTTATCAACTGCTATAAAACCATGTTTAGTTACAATTTTTGCACCTTCATCACTTCTTAAGTAATCTATATAAGCCTTTGCTAATATTTTTGGCTCGCCACTACTTAAAAGGTATAAACCTCTTGCTACTGTATATGAACTGTTTGTTACATTTTTTAGACTCGGATAAACACCATTGATACTTACTGCTTTTACGCTATCATCAATCAAGCCTAGTGACAAAATACCTATTGCATTAGGGTCATTTTTTATTGCTGTTTTCATAGCTGCATTTGATGAAATCACTCTTGCACTTTTTGAAATATCAGATTTTTTTAATGCTTTTTTCCAAAACACTTTTCTTGTAGCACTCGATTCATCCCTAGTGTATAAGTTAATAGGAGCAGATTTTAAACCTAACTCTTTATAATCTACAATCTTTCCTGAAAATATATCTTGAAGTTGTTTTGTACTTAGATTTGAAATAGGATTTTTTGGATTTAACACTATCCCAATGCCATCAACCGCAAATCTAAAAAGCTTTAAATCACCTTTTTGTACTTCTGAAACAGTTGGTTTTCTACCACTATTTGCTAAATCAATTAAACCAGAACTAACTTGTTTAATTCCTATACCACTACCTCCACCTGCTATGGTAATTGATATATTTGGATATTTTCTCATAATATTTTTAATAGCTTCTTTTTCACATTTTATATGTGCTGTTCCTCCTGCAATATTTAGATTACCCTCTAAACCAGAAAAACTCTCAACTGAGCTAAAACTTAACGACACACTGAAAAATAATGCAACCAACAATTTTTTCATAAACTACCCTTTGTAAAAATTATACTGTTTGATTTTATTACATGTAAAAAAAGCGAAGTTAAAGTAAGATGCTTAATTCATGTGTGTCTAGACCCTAGACCTAACAGCATTAGCAATAATTATAATATTTATAAACTAAAAAGAAGTTGAACAAGTGACAATATACAATGTTTATGCTACAATAAACCTGTTCACTTGTTAATAAGGGATTTTGATGAAAAAACTTTTATTATTATTGTTGATGCCTTTTTTTCTAATTGCAAAAAATGGTAATGTTGAATCAAAACATATACTTTTACTACACTCATATAACCAGTCAATGAATTGGGTTCAAGATATAACTAAATCGGTTTACGACGTATTAAAACCTACTCAAAATAATATAATCCTTCATATAGAAAACATGGATACTAAAAGAGTATACAATCCGATTTATATAGAGCACTTAAAAACAATATATAAAAATAAATACCAACATATCAAATTTGATCTCATTCTTTCAAGTGATAATAATGCTTTTGATTTTTTAAAAGAAAATAGAAATGAACTGTTTGGAGATATTCCAGTATCATTTTCTGGTTTAAATTTTTTTAAAGACTCTGATCTAAATGGTTTAACAAATTTTACTGGAGCCATTGAAGAATTTGATGCCATAGGCACTATAAAAACTGCATTAAAATTAAAACCAGACACAAAAGAGATATATGTTCTTAATGACCATTTAAAATCAGGAAATGCTTGGCAAAAAAGTATTCAAGAGCAATTACAAACAATTGATAAAAAAATTAAAATCACCTATGCAAAAAATATTTCAATGGAAAAACTAAAAATAAATCTAGAAACATTATCAGAAGATACTATAGTATTGCTAGGTACATACTTCAAAGACAAAGAAGGAACTTACTTTACATACACTAATCTTGGACAAATCATCTCTAAGCATGCTAAAGTCCCAGTATTTTGCCTTTTAGAATTCAACCTAAAAGAGGGAGTAGTAGGAGGCAATGTTATAGGTGGATATTATCAAGGTAAAGCAATGTCCAAAATAGCACAAAAGATATTAGATGGAATTCCTGTATCTAAATTACCTGTACAGAAAAGAGGTGCGACTCAATCAGTCTTTAACTATAAAGAATTAAAAAAACATAACTTCGATATAGCTAACCTTCCTGAAAATTCAATAATTTTGAATAAACCAATTACCTATTTTGAAAATAATAAAAACATAATTTTAACTTCTTTCTCAATTATAGCTCTATTGATAATCATAATATTTTTACTACTACAAAATATCAAAAATAAAAAAATCGTACAAAAAGCTCTAAAAGAAGATAAAAAAAAGATAGAAGCTGAAGTTTCTCTTCGGACTTACGAGTTAATAGAATCTAAAAATGAATTAGAAAATACTATAATAGACTTAAAAAATACACAACAACAACTAGTTGAATCAGAAAAAGTTGCTAGTCTTGGCATTCTTGTAGCAGGAGTGGCACATGAAATCAATACTCCAATTGGAGTCACTCTTACAGCAATATCTCATTTAAATGATACAACTAACAGTATCCTATCTTTATACAAACAAGAAAATCTAAGTCAAGACGAATTTGAAACATATTTGACTGATTCAAAAGATATTACAGATACTGCACTAATTAACATACAAAAAGCAGCAAATCTAATAACAACCTTCAAAAGATTATCAGCAGATCAAAAAAATGAAGAAAAAAGAGAGTTTTACTTATATGAATATACAAAAGAGATATTTAAATCTCTAAAAAATTATTTCACTACGCAAAATATAAAAATTGATATTGATATAAATAAAAATTATAAAATCAATACATATCCTGGAGCATATGGACAAGTTTTATCTATCTTAATTATTAACTCCTTGACTCATGCTTTTAAAGATTTAGACAAAGGAGTTATAAGTATAAAAGTCACAGATATAAACAATTTGCTTAAAATAGAGTTTAGAGATGATGGAATCGGCATTGATAAAGAAAGTTTAACGCATATCTTCGAGCCATTTTATACTACAAACAGAAGTGCAGGAGGAACAGGCTTAGGCTTAAATATTTTGCACAACATCATAACTTCCATTTTCAATGGAACAGTAGTATGTAAAAGTACTGTAGGCATAGGAACAAGTTTTACAATAGTTTTTAGTCTCTAACTAGAACTTGTGTACTCTTTCAATCTTTCAATACTGTGAATAATATATTTATTTTTTTCAATTTTTTCTATGGTATTGTTTTTCATTAATTCATGAAAAACTGTAGAGACTGTTTGTCGTTTTGAACCTATAAAGGTTGCTAATTCTTTTATTGAAAGATTCAAGTTAATATAAATCTCATCATCAACTTTTGTATTTTGTGCAACTGCAATTTCTAAAAGAAAAGAAGCTATTCTATTTTTACAAGTTTTAAAAACTATATTCTTTATTATTCTTCTTTCCATTACTGCACGTTGCTTTAACGAAGATATAACTGCAGCAGAAAATTTTTCATTTTTAAAAAAGTGACAAAAACTCTCAGCATCTATGGGATAAACTTCACTATCCTCTAAAAATTCAATAACACACGACTCTTCTGGTATTATTATATTGTCTTTTTCTAGATAATATAAAATAAACTCTTCATCATTTTCATATATAACTGCTTTTGCTTTTCCACTTTTAAATACATATAGAGTTAATGATTTATTATCATAAGCAATATTGCCTTTTGTAAATTTTTTTATAGGTATAGATGTGAACTCTTCTTCTGAGAGAATGTTAGAAAGATTAACTGAGTCTATTTTAATTCTACTAGATTCCAAAAAAGGCCTTTATTGAATTTTTTACATTTACTATTAATAAGTTTATACTAACAAAACAATATTAACATAAAACTAAAGACAATTAACTTAATTTATATTTTTAATAGCATTTTT
>CBDLTN010000189.1:0-3904 GCA_965306065.1 uncultured Sulfurospirillum sp.
GTATGGAAATATAAAAATAGTTTTTTTTGCAACAGATAAATTTGTTAGTCTAAATATAATTGATGATGGATTGGGATTAAGCAAAAAAGTTTTAACACAGGCATTTAATCCATTTTATACTACAAAAAAATTGAACCGTGGAGATGGACTTGGTCTTTATATGGCAAAATTAATTATCGAGGACAAAATGAATGGTAAGATTTTTATAAAGAACGAAAAAAAGGGAGCAAATGTCATTCTGAATTTTAAGATAAAATTTAAGAACTTAAAGGAGAGTAATGAAAATTTTATTACTTGAAGATAATAGTAATTTAGTGCAGCTAATAAAAGAACATTTAGATGAGAAAAACTATAAAATAGATGTTTTTTCTGACGGAAGCGAAGCATTAAATGCTATTTTTGACGGATATGACTGTTTTATATTAGATATTCATGTTCCTGGTAAAAATGGACTTGCTATTTTAAAAGAGATTCGTTCATATGATAATAAAACTCCTGCTATTATTATAAGTTCAAATATTAAATTTGAACTTATTAAGAAAGCATACTCTAGAGGCTGTAACGATTATATAAAAAAGCCTTTTTATATATATGAGCTTGAACAAAAGTTAGAATTGTTGTGTCATTGTAACTCTAAAGTAGTACTCAAGAAAAATTTTATATTTGATATGAAATCTGGAGAACTATATAGTGATAATGATAAAGAGATAAGTTTGACAAAAAAAGAGGTATTGTTAATGCACCTTTTATCAAAAAATTTCAATAGTTATGTTCGTCTAGAAGAGATTGAACAATATGTTTGGGAAGGGTACTTAACAAATAGCAGTAATATCCGTACTCTTATCAAAAGAATTAGAAAAAAACTACCAAATAATTGTATTACATCGTGTATTGGAAAAGGGTATAAACTGAGCTAAGTCATGATAAAAAATGACATCAGCTTGACACAACAAGTAGTGTATAATTTTTCAAAGACATAAAGGAAATAGGTGAGATTCCTATGCTGCCCCGCAACTGTAAAAGAGAAATCTTGAGTCAGATTATTTATGCTTTTAAATTTAATCTTAAGTTTCTAACGAGGGTCGTGAGACGATTTAGGAGTATGCATGAAAAAAAATGTTCATGATTCACAATCTGAACCTTCTAGTCTTTCAAGAAGAGACTTTGGTAAAGTTGTTGCATCATTAGGAATGGCATCTGTTATTCCAGGAGTGGCTGAAGCTGTAGATAAAGAACTTAAAGCACAAAAGCTTAGAGAGGGACTTGTTAGAAAAAAATCTGGTTCAGCTATAGAGATTGATGAAACAGTATTTAAACGTTATGATAGTAATGAATATGCTTTTAATTCATTTACTGACAAACATAAGATGCCTTTTTACATTCCTATATCTAAACAGCAGTATAAAAACACTACAGCTGGAAAAACTCACAAAGATATAGATGTTGGAAGTGTTGCTCTTGCTAGAAGTTGTCAAGCACTACATCATGGTGCTACAGCAGTTGAATCTATATTAGGATTTACGGAAAATAAAGAGTATCAATCGTGGAATGCAGTAAAAGTTAGCAAAACTTGGTACAAACGTAAACCAGACGAAACTGACATTGATATCTTAACTTCACAAACTAAACTTGCAGCTAGATTATATGGAGCTGATTTAGTTGGTATGGCTGAACTTGATAGAAATTTTGTTTATTCACATGTAGCAAAAAATAGATTTAGACCTAAAGAAGATAGAAATCGTAAAGCAATTAATTTTAAAGACATTGAATACCCAGAAGAGAATGATACAGAGTTGATTATACCAAACAGTGTTAATAATGTTATTGTTATGGGAATCGGTAATGCACGTGAAATACTACAAACTGCTCCTTCAGCAATGACACATGCACATAGTAGTATAGGATATACCCGTCAATCAGTTGCTGTACTTTCTATGTGTGAATTTATTAGATCACAAGGGTATGTGGCTATACCATGTTCTAATACAACTGTATTGCAAGTTCCAATGGCAATTGCTGCTGGACTTGGACAAGCAGGAAGACTTGGAACACTCATAACTCCTGAATTTGGACCAAATTTAAAAGTTGTTTCTGTTTTAACCAATATGCCACTAAGACATGACAAACCAATAGATTTTGGTGTTACCGAGTTTTGTGAAACATGTAAAAAATGTGCACGAGAATGTCCTTCAAAATCAATCACTGAAGGGCCAAGAACTTTTACTGCACGTAATACATGTAGTCAGGATGGCGTTTTAAAATGGCAAAATGATTACATGAAATGTTTGGAGTATTGGGGAGAGGGTGGTACAAACTGTAGTGTATGTTTATCAGTATGTCCTTATACAAAAGGTGCCGCATGGATTCATGATGTAATTGGTGTTACCATAGATAAAATGCGCTTTTTAGATCCTGTTTTGTTAGGGCTAGATGATGCATTTGGATATGGAAAAAGACGTGATGAAAGAGATGTTTGGAATATGACAGCCAGTACTTATGGTATGGATTTGAAGCGTTTAGAAAAAATGAAACATGAAGGAAAATTCCCATTATGAAAAAAATTAATATTAAAAGTACTAGCTTAATGCTTCTTTATTTAGTTGTGTTTTTATTGACTTTTGATTTAGCAATTGAGAGTTATAAAGAGACAGAATTTCAAGCGGGAAATATCTTGTTTGTTTCGAGTGCTATTCTAATAGCTATCGCTATATTTTTAAATAAAAAATATAAGCCAAAGATATTTAAATAGCATGTTCTAATAAAATTAGATAAGATATGCTACTAATCTTATATATTGACGCAATATTTTTTGCGTCAACTTCCCTTTTTGCTTAAATGACATGATAATGCCCTTTGATTTATTGTAAAATAACGATATGGATGGTGAAATGGATATCAAAGATTAATATGATAGTAATATATGAATATAATAACATTATCATGTATCTATGATATATTAGAATAACTTATAAGAAGTTGCTCTTTGTGGAGGGTTTGATTAATGGTGTATAGATTAGTTTGCATATATTTTGTTTTAGTAACATTTGTATTTGCTAATGAAAAGAATGTTCTTTTAATTCATTCTTTTAGCAAGGGGACAAATTGGGCTGATAATGTTTCTGCTGGTGTTGAATCTGTTTTTGATGGAGATTCAAATATCAATCTTTCTACAGAATATATTAATATAGAAAAACATACTGATGCAAAATATTTTGATCTATTACACGATTTTTATGTAAAAAGATTTTCAAAAACAAAGTATGATGTAGTTATTGTTTCTGATCATTTCGCTGTTGAATTTGTTATGAAATATAAAGATGATTTTTTTCATGACGTAGCTTTCATTTTTTGTGGATTAGAAAAAAATATAAAAAAATATACAAAGAAATATAAAAATAAAAATATAAACTTAGTATTAGAAAGTGTACGGCATAAACGTAACTTTGCTTTGGCTAAAGAATTATTTCCTGAGCTTAAATTACTTTATTTTATAGATGACAAGTCATATTCAAATAAGATATATAACCCAGTAAAAGATGCTGCAATTTTGAGTTTTCAAGATAGTGTTATAATTGAAAAAGAGAGTGTAACTAATTTACAAAATATTTTATCTAGAATCAATAACTTGCCGAAAGACTCAGCAGTTATGATTGGTAACTTTACAATAAATGATAAAAATAAAATTATAACAAATTATGAAAAAGAAATCTTTTTTAAAAGTATTGATAAACCAATTTTTATTCTTTCTGACGAACAGATAAATGATCATGTACTTGGTGGATATTTATTAAGTGGTTTTGAACAAGGACGAACTTCAGCTGAATTAGCATACAAAAGGTTAAAGGGAAAGAGAGCTTCTGATTTACCTTTAATAACAATTCCTGATACTGTTCCTATATTTAAT
>CBDLTN010000190.1:0-3895 GCA_965306065.1 uncultured Sulfurospirillum sp.
GCACTCAGTGGAGTAAAGTATTTCATAGCTAAAGCAACTGCTAATCCTGAGTTTTGCATACCCACTTCAATAGCAACAGTTTTACATGATTTTTTATCGTAACCAAAAAGTTTGGCTATATAATATCCACCTAAGAGACCAGTCATGTTATGTAAAGCAATACCAATAAAGAGCGTTGTTGCAATTGTACTGATTCTTGATTCATTTAGTCCAACAACAATCGCTATGATAAACACAATAGAGAAGATTGATAAAAGTGCAAGTAAATCTTTTTTGTGTTCTATAATTTTATGGAAAAAATAGTTTATAATAACTCCCGCAACAACAGGTAAAAATACTATTTTTAAGATACTGATTAACATACTAGAAGCTGGTACTGGTACTGTCATACCAACATAAAGCAGTGTCAATAAAGGAGTAACAGCAATAGAAAGTAGAGTAGAAACAACAGTCATAGTAATAGATAAAGCAACATCAGCTTTAGCCAGATAACAGATAACATTTGATGCAGTTCCACCAGAAACTGCTCCTACTAGAACCATCCCAACCATCAATTCTGTTGATAGGTTAAAAAGCTTAGAAATGATAAAAGCAACTAAAGGCATTAGTAAAAACTGCAATGCAACAGTTAAAGCTATAATCTTTGGTCTTTTTACAACTCTTTTGAAATCATCTATTTTGAGTGTTATACCCATACAGAACATTATCAAGATTAGAAGAGGAACTATCCAACTTTTGAACTCAACAACCATACTTGGTTGCATATATGCAAAAACAGAAGCTAAAATTGCCCAAAGAGGGAATAAAGTACTTATTTTTTTTACCATTTTTTCTCCAATGAAAATTTTTTTGTATTTTACATTAGAAAAACTTTAATATCAATTACTATAACTACTCTTTGATTTATTATGTTTTTTACATGTAAACTTTTTATCTTAAGACTATTCACTAAAAAGAAGGTTCTCTTTTTGGTGAATCATCTTTGAAGTAAAAAAGCTAACAATCAAAACTGTTAAGATTGGTATGAAAAAAAAGTATAATAAAAGAACATCTGGCCTAAAATCCCAATAAGATTCAAAAAGTAAGATGCTGATAAAATAAGAACCAATACTACCTAGAATAATCCCCAAAGTACTAGCACTAAGAGATATTAAACCAAATTCAATTAAAAAAGAATTTTTGATGGTTCTATTTGTTACTCCAATCATCTTAAGTCTTAGAATATTGTTTTTTTGCAAATTCATTTGATACTGAATGATAATAAAACTCATAAGAAGTCCAATAATGATGGAGTAAAGACTCATCTTATCAGTTATACTTGTAACATTTTTTACAAGGTTAGAAAAAGATTCAAACAGGTTTTTAACATCAATAATACTTAAAGATGGAAACAGATCAGATAACTTTATAAGCATTTGTTGAGCATCATAATCTCCCCATGAGATTGTTCCTAAAAGTGTTTTAGGGGCATCATTAAGAGCACCTTCTTGTAAAATTAAAAAGAAATTAGGTACAAATTCAGTCCAATTGACTGTTCTAATATTGACTACAACTGCGTCTAATTCAAGCCCTAGTACATCAAAAACAAGCTCATCACCTAAGTTAATACCTCTTCTAATCGCATATCTTTTCTCAACACTAACTTCTATGGGTTTTGAGAAATCTTCTGATTTATAAATACCACTAAACTCTCTTCCTTCAACTATTTTTTCACTCTTTTTTAGTTTAGTTCTGTATGAGAGATTAACTGACCTGTTTTTAAGTTCGTTATTTTCTTCTTTAAACTCTTCATCTTTTTTGTTTTTAGAGTGTTTTGTAAAATCAAGATTGTTGATTTTTATTATTCGTCCTCTAATCATAGGTGAGACGTTTTCTAAACGTGCTCCCATATTTGCAACTTGCATTTCAAGGTCTTTAATCTGCTCTTCTTTTGCATCGATCACAAAAAAACGAGGCCTTTCATCAACACTTTGCGTTAAAAGTGTTGATAAAGATGAACCAACTTGAGGAATGAGACTAAAGAATGTTGTACATAAAAGTATTGCTGTAAATAGGGTTAAAGATGTTTTCTTTTTTCTAGTGATGTTTTTAAGAGCCAAAGATAAAGATAGATTGTCTAAATGCCCTGAAAAATCAAACTTTTTTAAAATAAAAGAGCCAATTGCAAAAAACAATATGATTAATACCAACATTACTCCTGCAAACATAAATCCTACATTCTTGGTTGGTGTAACAAAATGAGATAAAAGCAACAAGAGTCCAAGAAAGGGAAGAAAGCTTAGAACTATCATAAAAAAGCGTTGTTTTTGTCTTTGAATCAATGGCAAAATCAAAGGAAGTCCTATACCTATACTTAGCAGTAAAAGTATCAGTGAAGATTTTATAAAAAAGTAATAATCCAATGAAAAGTCAAAATCAAAATCTACAAGTTTTTGGATTAAAGGACCTATAAACTGTGCAGATATACCTATGAGTGAAAAGACAATGATACTTGATACTATTATAAGTACAAAGAGATGTAGCAGGTAAGTTAAACATAAACTTTTCTTGCCTAATCCTAAATCACTTAAGACTGTTATATCCTTTTGATGTTTCCTTAAAAAGCCAGAATAAAGGTAAATAAGACCCACAAGACCAAGAAAGAAAGATACAAGTGAGACTAAAGACAAAAAGTTAGTAACAAAGTTTAAAACGCGTAAAAGTCGGTTTCTTCCATCATTGGGTGAAGATACTCTCATACTTTTGTTGATGCTTTTTTCTAATTCATTTTCAATCTCTTCTAATCTATCATTGTCAAAATTCTCTTTAAAAAGATAGTTTAGTTTATAAGAAGCGGTTGACCCAAATTGTAAAAGTTCAGATTTTTTTAAACCTTCTTCGGTTATATATATCTTAGGCATAAAGCCACTAAAGCTTACAGCTTTTAATGTATCAGTTTGTATGATTTTTTTTATAACAAAGCTTGCTTGTCCAATTTTTAATTTATCTTCAAGTTTTAAGTTAAGCTGGTCTAAAACTTCTTGATAAACCCAAACTTCATTTGATTTTGGTAGGATGTTTCCTTTTGGAAAGACTGATTTATCAGTAAAAACTAAACCACCATAATAAGGATAATCTTTGTTTATTTTTATAAGTTCCATTAGTCTAGCACGCGTTTTTGAAGTTATCATGCTAACAGTAGAAATTCCTTGTGTAAAGCTTTTTAGCTCAGGAAGTCTTTTTTTGATTTGTTCTTTTTGTTCTAAACTTATGGGAAATCTTGAACTTACAACAAGGTCTGCTCCAAGTAAGCTTTTTGCTTTAGTTTCTAAAGATATATCAATACTTCCTTTAAAAAATTGTAAATAAGAAAGTGCAGCAATTGCAAGGCAAAAGTTGAGTATAAATATCAAACTAAAAAACTTTGAACGAGCCAGTGCTTTATAAACCAGTTCTAGTATTAACATGGGGTTAGAGTTCCTGAGACAAGTTCATATGTTTTCTCACAACGTTTGGCTACATCTTTTGAGTGAGTTACAAGAATTAAAGTAGTATGGTTCTTTTTTATAAGTTCAAATAGTATATCCATAACTGCATTGCCAGTCTCTTCATCCAAGTTTCCACTTGGTTCATCTGCTAAAATAATTTTGGGATTATGGATAAGCGCTCTTGCAATGGCTACTCGTTGTTTTTCACCACCACTAAGTTCTGAAGGAAGATGGTTTAGTCTATGACCTAGTCCTACGCTTTGTAATAGATTTATTGCTTTTTCTTTAGGATTGTTTGTATTACACACTTTTGCTGGGAGCATGACATTTTCAAGAGCATTTAGATAAGAGACTAAATGAAAATTTTGAAAAACAAATCCTATGTTAGTAGCTCTAAAATCATTTAATTCGCTTTCTTTTAAGTCTTT
>CBDLTN010000191.1:0-3886 GCA_965306065.1 uncultured Sulfurospirillum sp.
ATTTCATGATATCTTCTTGGTGTTTTTTACCTTTCGTTTCTAAAACTATAGTTAACTTTGCATCTCCATACGATAGTTTAGTTGAAGTTCTATCGTAATCTATTTCTATAATATTTGCATTTGCTACTCTTAGAGTATCAGTAAGTCCCATTAAAGCTCCTGGCTTATCTATAAGGGTAATTAAAAGTTTCATTTTTCTATGAGATTTTATCAAACCTTTTTCAATAATAACTGAAAGCATTTGAACGTCAATATTACCACCACTTAACACTGCACCAATTTTTGAGTCTTTATTGTAGTTGAATTTTTTATGCATGATCGCAGCTACACCAGCTGCTCCTCCTCCTTCAACAACAAGCTTTTGACGTTCTAGTAGAAACAAAATAGCATTTGCTATCTCTTCATCGTCAACTTGTACAACTTCATCTACACATTCTAATATATGTTTGAAATTATCTTCACTTACATCTCTAACAGCAATACCATCAGCTATGGTTCTTACACTTGAAGAATTTATTGCTTTTTTAGCTTTAAAAGAGTCATACACCGCAGGTGCTCCACATGCAGTTACACCTATGATTTTTATTTTAGGATCAAGTTGTTTTATTGCGCTTGCAACACCACTAATAAGCCCTCCTCCACCAATAGGAACCACAATAAAGTCTAAATCATTTACAACATCCAACATCTCTAAAGCAACTGTTCCTTGACCCGCTATAACAGTTTCATCTTCAAAAGGATGTATAAAAGTAAGATTATTGTTTTTTGCATACTCTATTGCATATGAGTATGCTTCATCATAGTTATCTCCGTGAAGTATAACTTCTGCACCTAGATCTTTTGTTCCTGTTACTTTTAAAAGAGGAGTAGCTTCAGGCATAATAATAGTTGCTTTTATATTGAATTCCTTAGCACTGTAACCTACTCCTTGAGCATGGTTACCAGCACTTGCAGCTACCACTCCGTTACTTCGCTCAATATCACTTAAAGATGCTATTTTATTATAGGCACCACGTATTTTATACGCACCCGTGAGTTGTAAATTTTCTTTTTTTAAATATACGTCTGCACCTACTTCTTCACTTAAAATTGGTGCATGTGCAAATGGTGTTTTATTTACCACTTTACTTACTCTTCTTTTTGCTTGTACTATTTCGCTTAATTGAATCATTAACTAAATAACCTCTCGTATTCTATTTTTGTACACTTGTTTTGAACTGCTATCATACCATAGTCTGTTGCTTTTTTAAATGCTTCATCATTTACCAAACCAAGTTGAATCCAAAAATACTTTATATCACCTCTATTTTTTGCTGTTTCAACTAACTCATCTGCAAATGAAGCTTTTCTAAACATATCAACCATATCTACTTGCTCTTTTATCTCTTCAAGACTTCTATATACTTTTTCTCCTAAGATATAATCTTCTTTTGGATAAACTGGAATTATTTTATATCCTATATTTTGTAAGTATTTTGCAACTCTATTGCTTGGTTTTGACTCATCTGGTGATAAACCAATGATAGCAATGCTTTTACACTCTTCAAAAATTTGTTTTAATATCTTGTCATCATTAGTATTAACTGTAGGCATTAGGCACTCCATATCATCTCCTTATAAAAAAAGTTATTAAATTATATCATAGAAAAACTTTATAAAATTAGGATATAATTTATCTTATAAAATTATAAAGGTTAATAATGTTTTTATTAAACAAAATAAGTATTAAGATGAAAGGATGGATATTAATATTAGCCACTTTTTGTGGCTTCTCACTTAATATAGGGCTAGTTATATTTGCTTTTAACGGATTAGATAATAATCACAATAAAGTAGAAACCATTTTAAAAAGTAATATGACTCCAGAAAAAATAACTCAAGAGGTGAATGTTGCAAATAAAGAGTATAAAGAGTTTTTAACACTTTCAGAAACACTACTCATAGGTGGTTCTCTTTTAGGTTTAGCATTCTTTATTATCTTTACTCTTATACTTGTTAGAAGTATAACAGGTTCAGTTGATTCCCTAGGAGAAGTTTCCAAAGACTTAGCAAGTGGTAGTGGTGATTTAACAAAGCGTATAAATATAAAAAGTGAAGATGAGATAGCACAACTTTCAAAAAATATAAATATTTTTATAAATAAAATACATGAAACTGTTAAAACAGCAAAAAGCAGTTCAAGTGAAAATGAAACGATTGCACAAGATATTTCGAATACAACTAGTGAGATAGAAAAAAGAACTACAGATGAGCTTACTTTTGTTGAGGAAACTAAGAGTATAGGTGATTCTATAAGGACCGAGTTACAAAATGCAACAATTAGTTCAAACAAGACTAATGATGACATTAAAACAGTAGCCAACGAATTGAGTCAAGCAACAAATGAGATTAAAACATTAGTATCTAATATACATCAAGCAGCTGAAGTTGAAGCAACAACAGCTCAAAAACTTTCTGAGTTATCTAGTGAAACAGAACAGGTAAAAGATATACTAAATGTTATCTCAGACATAGCTGACCAGACTAACCTTTTAGCATTAAACGCTGCTATTGAAGCAGCTCGTGCAGGTGAACATGGACGTGGTTTTGCTGTAGTTGCTGATGAAGTAAGAAAACTAGCTGAAAGGACACAAAAATCACTAAGTGAAATAGACGTAACTATAAATGTAATAGTACAAAACGTAGCAAGTGCGAGTGAACAAATGAATGCAAACTATCAATTTGTAGAAAAACTAGTAACTAGTTCAAGTAAGGTTCAAGATGATATCTTAGCTACTGGTGATATCATGGAAAATGCATCAAAAACTTCACTTGAATCTTCAAAAATTACTCTTTCTCTTACAGACGATACTCAAAAAGTGATAGCAAAAATAGATACTATCTTAGAGTTTTCACAAGATAATAATAGAAGTGCTGATACACTCTATGATGCTTCACAAAAACTCTCAAAACAAGCAGATATTATAAACTCTAAACTTGGCGAGTTTGAAGTATAACACCTGATTCTACATGGTCAGTATGAGGGAACTGATCAAATAGAGCAAAATCTTTAATTTCAAATTTATCTTTTAGAAACTCTAAGTCTCTTTTTAGAGTTTCTGGATTACAAGATATGTAAATAATAGTTTCAAATTGACTTATAAACTTTAAACTTTTCTCATCTATTCCTGCTCTTGGTGGATCTACAAAGACATGAGAAAAATTGTAATCATCAAGATTTATATCTTTAAGTCTATTAAATTCACGCTCTTTATTTAAAGCACTTGTCAAATCTTCTACACTCATTCTTAAAAACTCTATATTTTCTACATTGTTTAATTCACAGCTTGTTTTTGCTGATTTTATGGATGACTTTGATATTTCTGTTGCTAATACTTTGTTAAACAGTTTTGCAAATGGAATTGTAAAATTTCCATGCCCGCAATATAGTTCAAGTAAGTCATTTGGTCTGTTTACATGTAAAGTTGCCCACTCTATCATCTTTGCATTTACATAACTGTTTGGTTGAGAAAAACCACCTTCAATAATTTTATATATGTAAGGCTTTTTATTTACATGTAATTCGTCCATTACAAAATCATCTGAGATTACTCTTTTTACTTTTTTGCTACGTCCAATAACAGCTATACCAAATTCATCCTCAATCTTTTTTGCATGTGCATCCCAACTCTCATCTATCTTTTTATGATAAAGCATCGATACTAAAACTTTTGTACTTGAAGAGAGAAATTCTATAGAAAAGAGTCTATTTCTTAACATATCATTTGATTCTATATACTCTTTTAAAGGTGTCATTAAATCAGCTATCTTTTTAACAACTTTAGGACAAGATTCTATCAAAACTATATCTTTTTTAACAAGTCCATTCATAGCATAAGATATATCA
>CBDLTN010000192.1:0-3876 GCA_965306065.1 uncultured Sulfurospirillum sp.
GATAAAGTAGCTAAAGATAGAGAGATTTTAGTATATTGTGGTGGATGGCATTGTGCAAAAAGTCCTAAAGTAGCAGGAATGTTACAAGCAAAAGGCTTTACAAATGTAAAACTTTACCAAGCTGGTGAGCCTGAATGGAAGAAAAAAACTTATATTGAGGTAGGAACACCAGTAGTAGCTGCGGCATATAAGAAAAATACAGCAGTATTAATAGATGCAAGACCATATAAAAAATATTTAGGTTCAACAATTCCTAGTTCAGTATCAATTCCTGATACTGCAATGGATAAGTTAGCTGGAAGATTTCCAGTTGATAAGAGTACTCCAATTATAACTTATTGTGGTGGATATAATTGTCATAAGTCTCATGCAGTTGCAGAGAGATTATTAAGTCTAGGGTATATAAATGTAAAAGTATATGCAGGTGGAGTTCCAGCATGGAAAAAAGCGGGTAAGGCAACAACAGGTGGAGCAAAAAAAGCACCAGCTAAAGTTGAAGTACCAAAGTCTGCTAATATGGTAGCTGGAATCAAACTAGGTGAAGATGAAGGTACAGTAGATGGAGAGTGGTTTAAAGCAAATATGAAAAATTTACCTAATGTTCAAGTTGTGGATGTAAGAAGTCAAAGTGAGTTTACAGAAGGACACTTATTAGGTGCAATCAATATTGAAGCTGAAAAATTTAAAGCAAAAGAATTTTATGCAAAACTACCAAAAGATAAGACAGTAGTGATAAACTGTGCGAGTGGTGGAAGAGCAATGGAAGCATGGATGAAATTAAATGATGCAAAAATAGATGTTACAAAAATATACTTTTTTGACGCAAATCTAGATTGTACAGGGACAACTTGTAATATCGAAGTAAATGAGCCATTAGGTTAATTTACCCATTTACATGTAAAGGATAAAATCTTTACATGTAGATAAAAACATTAAAGTGATGTCTTCTCGATTTTTAGTCGTAGCTTTAGTGAGATGAATTCATTTGGAATTTTACTCCAAATAGAAGAAGACAATTATATGAAAGGAGAAGAAAAATGAGAAAACTATTAACACTGATATTTGCAGTAGTAGTTGGTTTGAGTTTTGTAAGTACTGCGTCATTTGCAGGAGCTGCAAAAGGTCAAAAGTTATTCATCAAAAAGATGAAGAAACCTTGTGGCTTTAGCGGTGGAGTAATGGCAAAGAAGCATACTCAAGGTGAATGGAAAGCTATCCAAGATGCTGGAAAGCTAAATGATGAATTGATTTCATTTTGCCCAAAAGCAAAACCACTAAAAGCAAAATACGTATCTCACGTATATGACTTTTTACACAACTATGCTAGCGATAGCGGTAATGTGCCATCTTGATAACGTAAAAGGCAACAGGTTGTTGCTCACATAATAATAGTTTATGCACAATAACAATATACAGGAGAGTTTTTCTCCTGTTCTTCTTTATGTAACTTACGTTACAAAATTATTTACAACTTTTTAGTATAATAACTCTTAGACGAATGATTCTTTTCAAAGGAGAAATAATGAAAAAATTATTTACAATTTTTATTGCAATTATTGTAAGTGTAGGGTTTATTAGTACCTCTCTCATAGCATCTGAAGGAAAAGGCCAGAGGATTTTTTTAAAAAAACTAAGAAAGGCCTGTGGTCATAATGGTTTTGTTATGGCCAAAAAACATACACAAGAAGAGTGGACAAAAATTTTTAAAACAGGAAACTTAAATAGAACAATGGCACTTTATTGCACTGGTGCGAAAACATTTAAGATTGCTGAAGAGAGGCATGTAGCAGAATTTTTAGTAGCTTTTGCTAGTGATAGTGGTCAAATACCAGTCGGTTGATAAATTTCTAGGCAACAGGATGTTGCTAACATAACGAAATTTATCGTAAGAGAAGGTATCTTTTAGATTAATATGTCTTGTTCTATTTTATAAAGTGCATATCTTATTTGTTTAAAATTTTCTGCATCTTTTATATCTATTAGTTTAAAAATTTCTTCTAATACTCTAGCGCTTTCTTGTGCTCTTTTTATATTTGCCAATATAACTGACTCAAGAGAGTCTCTTTTTTTTTCACTTGAAATTGTTTCCTTAGAGGGATCATTTTCAATATCTCTACATGTGAGAAGTTCTTTGTAGTGTGTAACTCTTGATTTGTGTCTTAGAAGTTTTAGTGTTTTTGATAATTCATGAGAGTTTTTATAATATCTGCAGATATCTTCTACTACTCTTATACCTTCTCTAAGACGATTTAGATTGGCATCAAGTATACGAAGTGTTTGAGGAGGCAGTGCCTCCCCGTTAGTTTTACTCGTCACGTCCAAATATACCAAGTATTTGAAGCAGTGCAACAAATAGATTTAAAAAATCAAGATAAAGAGCAATTGCACCTTCTATTGGCGTTTCATAGTGACCTTTGATAATGTTCTGGGTATCATAAAGTATAAATGCACTAAATAAAATGGCACTAATACTTGCAATGATAAGTTGCATAATTGGGCTACCAAGAAAGATATTTATTAAACTAGCAACAACTACAACTATAAGAGTTATAAAAAGCATTTTACCCATTGCACTAAAATCACGTTTTGTATTCATAGCAAAAATTGACAATCCACCAAATGCAACAGTAGTTAACATGAAAGCATTAGCAACTATACTTCCCCCACCTGCCATTCCTAATATACTAGTTAAAAGAGGAGCAAGTGTTAAACCACTAACGAATGTAAATGCAAATAATAATATAAGGTTAATTCCAGCTTTTTTCTTAGCTGCATATAGGCCAAAAAGTAAACCAATTTCTAAAACAAATAACGCAATAAACCAGCTAGATATTACCGCTGCCATCCCTAGTCCAACATATGCCCCAGCAGTTGCTGCAAGTAAAGAAGCTGCAAAAAGTTGATATGTCTGTTTTATAAAAAGTCCAAGTGAACTCTTTGTTTGTGTCTGCTCATGAGTCTCTTCATGAGTACGGTTATTTATGTAATTTCTATCATATAATCCCATTTTTTCTCCTTCATTTAAGTAGCACCATTATATAAAAATAAAATTAATAGAAAATAAATAGGATTAAAAGAACCACTATACAATCATTAGTGGCTCTAATATTGAGATGTTTTAGTTTTTAGAATGGACTATTTCTTTAGTCTCTTTTTCAAATTCTGCTTCACAACTTTCAGTAACTTTTTCATGCATTATTTCATGCATTATTTTTCTTGTTTTTTCTTTGTCGATATTGTTAGGATTAGAGTTTATAATTTTAAGAACTTCTTGTTCAAAATTAGCTATACAGTCTTGCGCATTCATATCTGCAGTATCTGTATTAGCTTTTACTTCTTTTACATGGTTTTTAATAACTGTAGAAGCCACAGTTTTTTTATTGCCAAATACCATACGCTTGATTTCATCTTCTAATTTAGATTCGCAAGTTTCATGTGTATCAGTTTTTACTCTACTTTTAAGTAGTTCAATTGCTTTTTGCCTATCTTCACCCTCAACTTTTGAATTGACAATTTTAACAACTTCATTTTCTAATTCTTCAATACAGTCTTTATTTTCTGTACTCATAGTTTGTGTTGCAAAAATTACAGAACAAGACAATAATAAACAAACAATAATCTTTCTCATAACCAATCCTTTTGAAATTTAAGTATTATAATATTTAATTCTATTAATTATAACATTTAATTTTAAAAATCCTCTTAAATATAATTATTTCTTTTAATAAACATAAATTTTTCTTTTACATTATTTTTTACTATAAAAGACTATTAATATGGTAGTAAAAAATATTTTTTCTTCTTCTTTAATATTTTTCAATAACTAAGCGGAAATTAAGCGATGATTGTATATAATTTCGTCCTCGTTTGAGAGAA
>CBDLTN010000193.1:0-3844 GCA_965306065.1 uncultured Sulfurospirillum sp.
CATCATTATAGATTTAATCGGAATATGGTTTATCGTTATTGAAATATTGTTGGAAAAATTAAAAGTAAATGATTCTATCTCTTCACCTATTTTTAGTTTTTTATTGAGTCCTATTAACATTACATGTAAACCACCAGGTTTTAATTCTACAGTTGAGTTAGCTGGAATTTTTATGCTTTTTATTTGTTTCATTTTCATCATTCCATTTTCCATGGTATGTTTATGTAATTCTATATTTTTTGCTACTATTGAATCAATTCCTTCCAAAGTGACATCTTTGTTGCTATTGTTCGATATTGTCATGAATGAAGCACTGTTATTTAGATTGGGTGGAACAGCTCGCACATATGCGTCAGTTATACTTATATTACTTGCAAATATATTTGAGACCATTAATAAAATAACAAAAAAGAGATTTTTTAACATAATAACTCCTATATCAAAAAATTGTACCTATAAGAAAATTAAATTGAAATTAATTTGATTTTTATATCATAATTTTAAGTACTGTTGCCTATTTTATTAAAATATTTCATAAAAAAAATATAAAAAATCTTATTCATAATGACACAACAATGCCCTTTGCCTTAGTGTAAAATCTTTTTGCGAATATAAAGGAAACTGGTGAAAATCCTGTACTGCCCCGCAACTGTAAATGAGTTTAGACTCTTTAGTCAGAATATTTATATTCTTTTTTAATTCTATATCTTTGAACGAGGGTGATAAGATCACAATGGAGGAAGCGATGAGCAAAAGTTTGGGCAATACAACTCATGAAAATATTCCAGTTATGACAGAAGTGATATCTATTGAGAATAGTGCTCAAAAATTAAGGGTAAAGTTTTCAATAGTCTGTAGTAGATAGTTAGTGTAAATAAAATCATTTGCTTATTAGAGGTTAAGGCATTTGGTGTTCAAGGTTAAACCTTTTAGTTCGATATTTAAGGGAAAAAAATGAAATTAGTTAAAACAATGATGATAAGTGCGAGTCTATTGGCAAGCCTTAGTTATGCAGAAACAAAAGTTAATCTAGAACCTATAGCAAAAACAATTAATGCAGAATCTTTGGCCGCAGCATTAAATGATATTAAATACTGGGGTGTTATGAGATATAAGGGCGAAAATTATGAAAATGCTACTCAAAAAGAACAATATAATGATGTAGATTACTCTTTATTTTTAAGATCTAATTTTGGCGAAAATCTAGACTGGGGTCTTGCAATTGGTTCACGTAGTGAAAGTCAAGCAAATGATAAAGATTTTAGTACAGATAGAAATAAAAACGTAAAAATGAACATTGATATGTTGCAATTCCATGCTACATATACTCATGAAGCTTTCAAAGTACAAGCTGGTCAGATGACACTTAGAACACCTCTTACAGATAACTCTCCTATTAACCCTGAAACTGGTGTTGGTGCTATTGGTTCTTATACTACTGATAATTTGAAAATTTCAGTTGGCTATTTTCAAGATCTTGAGTTTGCACAATACTATCATAAAAACCCAGCACCACTTACTCAACTATCTGTAGGATCAGTATATACACTTGGAGCAGTTTTAAATTACGATGCTTTTAAATTTCAAGGATGGGCAATTAGAACAGAAGGTGTTTATGATGCACTATTATTTGCTGAAGCTGGTGTAAAATATCCAAATTATGCAGTAAAATTCCAAGGTATTAATTCAACATTACATGATGATTTTGGTGGAGAGACTGGAACGTCTTTTTATGGTGAAGCTAAAGCAAAATATGAAAATATCTCTGGACGTGTTGGATTTATGGTTAATGATGAAGAACAAGGATGGAATAGTTTAAATGGTAAAGATTCATCTGGTCTAATTGAAGTTGGTGGTGAAATGAAATCATCTCTTGATAATGTAGCTGACTCTAATAGTGTATTTGGAGACATTGGTGTAAAAATGGGAAAATTCGATGCTAGAGTAGGATATGCTTCAGCATCAATTGGTTCTGATGATTTAACTGAATATTATGGACATATTGGTTTCAGTCCTAAAAGTAAGGTATGGACAAAAATCTATGTTTCTGACATTGATAGTGATAATGATGCACATGACATCCAACTTATCAGATTTCAGGCTATGTACAAGTTCTAGTCAAAAAAGACAAAAGGCACAAGTGCCTTTTGTCTTATAAAAATGAATAAACAAATATAACAATATTGTCATGTACCTATGGCTAATTAAAAGTAAATCTTTATATATATATGGAGGGTTTATTGATGCTAATTAGATTAATATGTATTTATTTTTTCTTTATTACTTTTGCATTTGCAAGTGAAAAAAATATTCTTTTGATTCACTCTTTTAGTAAGGGGACGAACTGGGTTGATGGTATCTCTAAAGGAGTAGACCTAGTATTTAATAAGCATTTAAATTTTAATCTTTCTACAGAATATATCGGAATTGATAAATATAATAGTAAAAAACATCTTGAATTAACCAGAGATTCTTATATAGAGAAGTTTTCAAAATCGAGTTATGATGCAGTTATTGTATCTGACCATTTTGCTGTAGATTTTGTTATGAAATATAGAGATAAAATGTTTAAAAATACCCCATTGATTTTTTGTGGTTTAGAAAATGATGTTGAAAAATATACAAAGAAATATAAAAATCAAAATATAAATTTAGTTCTTGAAAATACAAGAATAGTTAAAACATTTTCTTTAATTGATAAATTTTTTCCTAATGTAGACACAGTTTTTATTGTTAATAAAAATAAAATAGTAAATTTAGAAGAAAATAAAGCTATCGTAGATTCTAAGTACAATTTTAAAATAGTTAAACAAAGAAATATAGATCTTAACAAAATAATATTAAAAATAAAAAAACTTCCTTCAAAATCAGTTGTTCTAATAGGAAATCTTGTTGAAGATAATGAAGGTAAAATTATAACAAGATATGAACGTGAGTTATTTTTTAAAAATATTAAAAAACCTATATTTGGTTTATCTGATGAGTATATAAGTCAAAACATCCTTGGAGGATACTTAATGAGTAGTCAAGAACAAGGTAGAATTTCTGCTCAATTAGTAGTCAAAATATTAACAAAAAGGTTTAATGACCTACCCTTAATAACAATTCCTAAAACAATTCCCATGTTTAATTATAAAATGCTAGAAAAACATAATGTTTCTATGTCCATGTTACCTAAAAATTCAAAAATACTTAATAAACCAAAAACTTTTATAGAAAACAATCAAAATATCATTAGTGTTATATTAGTTGTGTTCCCAATAGTTATACTGTTTTTATTAATTATAATTTACAACATAATAGTAAATAGAAGGATAGAAAAAAAGTTAACCATACAAAGTACTTTTGATGAAGTTTTATTAAAAAATGTAAATTCAATAGTGTTTTGGTGTAATTGCGAAGAAGAAGTTATCAAATACAACGATGCATTTTCTAACATGATAGGTAAATCCACTAAAGATATAATTGGAGTAAAGATAGAGGAGTTAATTCCAATTCTTTATAAAAAAATAAAAAATGATGGACACTCAACAAACAAGATAGAATTTTCCCATAAAATTAATAAAAAAATGCATTGGTTTTTACTCGGCAAATATAATATTAAGATAAGTGATAATAATTTAGGCTTTATTGTAGTAATGCAAGATGTTACAAAAGAGAAAAAAAATGCCCAAGAGAAACTTCGTTCTGAACAATTATTGATTCAGCAATCAAAACAAGCAGAAGTAGGTGAAATGATTATGATGATTGCACATCAATGGAAAGCACCTCTTTTAGAAATTTCCACGTTCTCTCAAAGAGTATTGTTTTTATATAAAAAAAATAAAATAGATGAGAACAATAT
>CBDLTN010000194.1:0-3729 GCA_965306065.1 uncultured Sulfurospirillum sp.
CATTTGTTTTTAGGGGTGAGAAGATAGATGAGCATTTTTATGATTTTATCAACTCTTATCTAGTCGAAAAAGGGAGTGATGGAGTTGTACGTCTTTGTGGAGCAAACCTAAACTACAAACGCTTTAGACTCATCCAAGACTGCTCAAAACCAAACAATCCTTTGGTTTTAGAAGGAGAGATAAAAAGCTCCCCTGATTGTGCTTTTGAAGTCATACCAAAAGCAAGTCACACAGGTGAGAGGTGCGGCATCATGTCCAGCGTAAAGAAAAACCGCATTGTCAAACCAGTAGTAAACTCTATCATAGAAGCTTTACATGTAAAGACAAAAGAGCAGTACGAAAATGCAAAAACACAGATGATCTTACGCTATGTTTGTTTTTAAAGTAACAGACAACTACAACAGCACCATACACGACTACGATATGCTTTTGCTCGCAGGAGATGAGTACAACCCAAGTAAACTACCAAAAGGCTTTTTTGTAGACAGACAAAAAAACAAAACAAGTGGACATCTAGTCTACTACATAAACTACGACAAACTAAAAGATATAAAAGACGGAAAACTAGGTATCCGCATAGTCGCTCGTCCAGATGAAGGGTTTGCTCACTATAGTCCTGCTGAGTTTCACTCAAAAACCATAGAGCTTGAAAAGATACTAAGACCAAACCAAACTGTTATGATAGAGGTAGTTTTAGAGAGAAAGATAGCCAAAAACACTTTTGTACTAGACAAACTTGAAGAAGCAAAAAAAGATTTTAAAGACAGAAGACCAAGTAAAGAAAAATTAAAAAATATAGGTTAATATTAAAACATAATAATCAACAAAAATTTCTAAGATATAATCAAAAAGAATCTATTTTAAGGAGGTTGAGATGAAAAAGTCACTAATTGGAATCATGTTTGTTGCAAGCGTATCACTACTTGCATCAGAAGGTGCAGATATATTTAAAAAATGTGCAAGTTGCCACGGTAAAAATGCTGAACAAAGTGCACTAGGAGCTTCAAAGATCATCGCAGGATGGTCAGAAGATAAAATCGTTGCAGCACTCAAAGGCTTTGAAAACGGAAGCTATGGAGGTTCTATGAAAGGAGTTATGAGAGGTCAAGCCTCAAAACTTACTGATAAACAAAAAAAATCTGTAGCGAAGTATATCTCTAGGTTAAAATAATTTTTTTAACAACTGGTATATATACCTATATATCTTACATAAGGATTGACATGGTAATAGTTTTTACAAAATTTCCAATCAAACTAGAGTTTAATGAACAATACTCTATACATCTCAAAGAAGCGGTAAAAAAACATCAGATTGAAGAGCAACCTGGGTTTATAGATATGAAGCTTTTAGCTCCACAGCATATGCCTCATGTCTCAGAAGCTAACAACTTTACTATAGAAACAACTTGGAAAGATATGAAAAGTTTTTTAGACTATACAAAAAGTGATGCATTTTCAAAATCACACTCAGATATGCCTCCACGTGATTGGTTTAGTGGTCGTCCTGAAGTAGAAGTTTATGAAACTATAGATTAGATTAAAAAGATATGAGAAAAGAGGACTAAACTCTTTTCTCTATTTTTAAAGGTAGTTCACTTGATAAATAAACAAAATAAATCTTTCATATATGGAGTTTCATTACTTATCTTAGTACTGTTTGTTCTAGCCTTGTATGGCTTTTATGAAAAAAACAGAAAGATACAGATTTATAAAGATTTTAGGGCTAACAAAAAAATCTTATGTGGCGAAACTATAGTACAAAAAAACAGAGGCTGGACTATCCGAGGCAACAGATTTTTTACCAACGGTAAGGTTATAAAAACCATAGTGTTTTGTAAAAGTGTTGATTAGGTTTACTTAATCCTCTTCACTTGTTTTTATCTTTTTATCATAAAAAAAATCACCATGAACAGATTCGTTTTTGATTTTTTTCATTGCACCTGACATAAGCTTTTCATATCTTGTGGTATCTATTTTTAAACTCTGCATTACTTCTTCTTGAGCTATATTTGAAACCTTTGCGTTTAAAACTTCTAACTCTTTTTTTGTCATTCTTTTTTTTAGAAGAAGTGCTAACTCTTCTTCACTCTTCACAGGTACTCTCTCATCACCTAAAACCATTTTAATGATTTCTTTAGCATTTAACTCTTTTAGTTTCATTATATTCCTTTGTTTAATCTAATCCATTGACTATATTGATTGGTTTTTTACCATCTAGTACTCGTTTTACATTTAAAGATGCTTTTTGTCTCATCTCAAAATAGGCTTTATCGCTGTAAAATGCACTATGTGGATTTATAATAAATCTTCCATCAAGCCAAGTCTGCTTTTGTTTCCAAGCATCAATCATTAAGCCATCTTTTGGAGGTTCACTTGGAAGTACATCAAGACTCACACAGTTTAAATGACCACTTTTTAAAGGCTCATAAAACACATCCAAATCTTTAACAATAGCTCCTCTAGCAGTATTGACTATAGATGCACCTTTTTTCATCTTAGCTATAAACTTCTCATCCACCATTGCTTTTGTTTCTTTATTTAAAGGGCAGTTTATGGAAACTATATCACAAACTTCCAGTAACTCATCTAAAGAATCAACTCTTTTTGCACCTAACATTTTTTCAGTTCCACTTGAGAGATAAGGGTCATAAAAATATGTTTGAAATCTCAAAGCATTTGCTTTTAAAACTACGCTTCCCCCTATTCTTCCTGCACCAATAACTCCAAGCTTATAGTCACTATTTCTTTTGATATTTTTTAAAGTATTAGTTTGCCAAGAGTCATCTTTGTATTGTCTGCATTGATAGTCATACCTAGTAATTCCACGTGCTATATTCATAATCATAGCAATAGCAGTATCACTTACCTCTTCTGTTCCATAATCAGGAGTATTTGAAGCATAAATACCTTTTTGTTTTATATATTCAAGATCCTCAAATACATCATAACCAACACCGTATCTTACCATTGCTTTTAGATTAGGTAACTTATCAATAAACTCATTTGGAATTTTCTTATGCCAGACTAAAAGAACTTCAATACCTTCATGAAGCTTATCAGATAACTCATCTCCTAGAACTTCTTTTTCTATATAAGGATCAGTTATTTTATCAGTAATATATACTTTTTTCACTTTTACTCCTTGTATTAATATAAAAAGTAGAATACTCTTTTTTTTATTATATTTAGATGATATTTGATTCCATATTAGGAAAAAAATTAACTTGTGTTGATAGACATGAGCTTTGATTTTAGATAAAATTAACAATGAAAAAAATTATACTTATCTTGTTTATATTTACTCTACAATTTGCTATTGCCAAGGATAACACTATCCTTTTTTTGGGAGATTCTTTAACTGAAGGACTTGGTGTAGATAAAGTTGATGCTTTTCCTAAACTAGTCGAGATTTTGATAAAAACTAAACTCAAAAAAAATATAACAGTCATTAACGGTGGGGTAAGTGGTTCTACTTCAAGCGATGGTCTTGCTCGTCTTAAATGGTATTTGAAAAAGAAACCTTTTTTAGTTTTTCTGGCTCTTGGGGCAAATGATGGACTAAGAGGATTAGATTTATCTCAAAGTCAAAAAAACCTTGAAGAAATCATCAACCATGCGCAAAAATCTAATGCAAAAGTTTTACTAGCAGGAATGCTAATACCTCCTAACTATGGTCCAGAATATTCAGAACTTTTTAAAAATATGTACCAAGAACTCAAAGTTAAATAC
>CBDLTN010000195.1:0-3712 GCA_965306065.1 uncultured Sulfurospirillum sp.
ATGACACCTATATTTAAATAGTAAAGCCATAAAATCTTTCTTTTCAAATCAAAAAGGCTGATTATAAACAGTGACATAAAAATTATCGCTAATGAAGGAGTTATTTTATATGTTATATTTAAAAACTCATTTGAGAGTATTGGACTCAAAAGTGAATGAACATGTCCTGAACTTGTAAGTGTATTATACATATTGCTTAAAGCATGTAGTACATAAAACAAAAATGCTTTTTCTTTTAACGAAAAATATATCATTAAATTATATAAAACAAGTGCTAAAGAGATACCAACAAAAAAGCCCCATATACTAAAATCTTTAAGTATAAAGTCATTATAAAAACTTTTTGAAAAAACCTTTAAGCTTGTATTTATAGGTGTCGTAGAAGTATATTTTATAAAAATATCAATACTTTTTTGAGGATACACATCTAAGTTGATATTAGCAAATCTGTTTAAAATCTCTATATTTGACACCTCTCTAGTATCACCAAAAAAGAATTTTTTATATACTTTTTTATCTTTAACCAAATATATGTCAACTTTATCAAGTGCGACAAAATCATTCATAAGGTAAACATTTAATTCATTTTTAGAAGTATTATTCAGAGTTAATTTTGTCCAAATTGTATCAGTTGTATAGGTAAAAACACTTTTGTTTACATGTAAGAAAATGCTATCTTGATTTTTTAGTATAAAATCTAATGATTTTGAGCTATCCTTATCAATATATGTAAGCATATCTTTGGATGAAATCAAATTTTTACTAAAAGAACTATCTAACTCTACGGCATGTAAAAAAGTAAAAAAGCTAAGATAAGTAAAAAAGAATATTTTTATTATATTATGCATGGTTAACTGCTATATAACCTAATTCTTTTACGTTTATAATCAGTTCTGAATGAAACCTTTTCTTTAATCTATATACAAGATTTTTTAAAGAAGTTTCATTGCATTTTAAATCAAAGATTTCATTTTCAAGATACTCTTTTTTTACTAATTGATTCTTGTTTTCTAATAAAATATTTAAAAGTTTTTTCTCTTTTGCAGGAAGAGAGATAGTCTCTATTCCTTCTATAGACAATTCACCATTGAGCTTATTATAAGTTGTTTTCTCATCTATCTTGATTACAAGCTGACCTTGTTTTTTAAGATACTCTACACAATCATTCAATGCTTTTTGTACTGTATCAAATTGCACTGGTTTTATAAGGTACTCTATAAGCATCAAAGATATTGCTTTATGTAAGTGTTCTTTATCATTAAAAGACGTAGTAATTATTATGGGTGTTATAGTATCGCTTTTTCTAATCTCTTTTGCTACTTCAATACCACTCATAAGAGGCATATCGATATCTAATATAACAATATCAACTGATGAGTTATTGTAAATGTCTATTGCATCTTGACCATTTTGAGCTACTATAACTTCTTTTACAAAAATTTCTAAAACATTTACTAAACTTTTGGCAAAAACATCATCATCTTCAGCTAAAAGAACCCTCATCTCTTTCAAATACTCAATTTGTTTCATACTTATCCTAAAATTAAAATGTAATTTTATCATATTATTCGACTTTGGTTTGACTTTGAACTATTATAATTAAAAAAATTATTAAGGAGATGCCGTGTCATCAAAGAAAAATATAAATACCCTCTTTAAAAGCAAGACTTTTTTACTTTTTACAGGAGCTATGTTATGTCTAAATACTCCAGCTATGTCAGCAGGAGTTAATGCTAAATATGAGTGTACTGAAAACTGTACAACTACTGAAGATGTAATACTTATAGATACTATATATGAAGCTGCTTTTGCAATAGCTGGAGATGAGTTTACTTCTTTTACTAATAACCATTTAATTAATGTAGATTATAAAAAACCTGAAGGTGACTCAATTGGGGTTGGGATTTGTGGATATTATGGTGAAAATGCAACAATTACCAATACAGGAACAATCCTAGCAAAAGGAACTCTTCTTGGAGTTGGATTCTATAATATGGAATTTATTAATTCTTCTTTTATAAACTCTGGGTTAATTAAATCAGATATATCAATCTACAGTGAAGAGTCATTAACAATAACAAATAAAGAGAGTGGTATACTTGAAGGAATTATGTCGGCTTATAACTCCGTTGTAACTAACAATGGAACTATAAATCTTGATCATGATATACATGATATTTCTTCAATTTCAAAAACATACACACAAGGGACAAGTGGAGTTCTAGGTATAAAAGCGACACTCAATGAAGATGGCAGTAGTACACACTCAAAATTAACAGTTGAAAAAGGTGTATCACTTGCAGATGGAACAACCATAGATGTAGATGTAACAGCAACAAACACTGCAGCAAAGACTTTTGTAGAAAGTAACTCAGTACTTACAGGTGTAGTTAAATCTTTAAATCATGGAGAAGTATCAACACCAATCGAAGTAAATGTTGACAAACTAAACATCACTGATAACTCAGCATTACTTGACTTTGAAGCTTTGTTATCCGATAGTGGAAAATCTTTAGACTTAAGATCTATAGAAGGCTCTTCCTTAGTAGATGCCGTTATGAAAAGTGATCGTAAAAAAGAAGTTGCTGTTGCAAAAATATTAGAAGATTCTTCTAATAGTGATATAGGAGTATTTAAATCTTATTTAAACACTCTACCAACAAACAATGCAGTAGCAAAAGCAGTAGGTCAAGTAACTCCAGTTAGTACAGCTTCAACACAAAGTGTTTCAAATCAAATAACAAATACGATGAGTAAAGTAGTTCAAGCAAGACAATCAAGCTTAAGAGGATTTAGTTCAGGAGATATATCTTTTAGTGATAAAAACGTATGGATAAAACCTTTTGGAGGGTATACTTCACAAGATAATGTAGATGGCATAAATGGTTTTAGTGCAAATACCTTTGGATTAGGATTTGGTATTGATGCAGAGTATAAAAGTGGTAACCGTGCTGGTTTAGCTCTGTTTTATACAAATGCTGATGTAGATACAAATGATGTAGACCAAAGTAGTGACATAGATGTATTTAATCTTGTTGCTTATGGAAGTAATCCTTTATTTGATGATAAAACAAGTCTATTTTATCAAGTAGGACTTGGTTTACAAAAAACAGATGCTTCAAGAGTTATATCAGGAGTTGGTACTGCCAAAGCTGATTTTACATCTAAAAATCTATTTTTACAACTAAAAGCATCAAGAAATATAGAGATAAATAAAAGTTTTAAAGCAAAACCAGCAATAGTAACTTCATATGCATATTATAAAAACCCATCTTATTCAGAAAGTGGTGTAGGAGGATTAAATCTAAATGTTGAAGAGTTTAGTTCAAAGTCATTTGTACTTGGATTTGAGAGTGATTTTACTTATGCAATAGATAAAAACTCAAAGATACTAACAAATATAGCGTTAAGTTATGATTTTAACAATGAAGCACAAAGTATAAATTCTACTTTCCAAGGTGGAGGAACAGTTTTTAGTACTGAGGGTATTAAAAATGATGCTCTTATCTATAAACTTGGTTTAGGTTTTATAACAAGACTGCAACAAAACCTTTTTATAGACTTTAAATACGACTTTGACGGTAGAGGTAGTGACTTTCAAAACCACGTAGTATCTTCTAAAATCAATTACAAATTTTAACTTCTTTACTCTTTACATGTAAAGGTTTATCCCCCTTTACATGTAAAACCTTTTTTTATTGCTTTTTTATAA
>CBDLTN010000196.1:0-3684 GCA_965306065.1 uncultured Sulfurospirillum sp.
GTCTTCCTCATGTTATTGTTAGATTTTTTACAACTCCTACAGTAAAAGGTGCTAGAATTTCAGCTGGTTGGGCTCTAGTATTTATTGCTATACTTTATACTCAAATTCCTGCAGTTGCTGGTTTTGCAAGACTTAACCTTATTAAAAATTTACAAAATGTAGATTATGCAAAATTTGTTGATGGACAAATCGCAGGTAATGATGGAACTTGGTTTAAAAACTGGGAGAGTTCTGGACTAATAGGTTGGACAGATAGAAATGGTGATGGTAAAATCCAATTTGCTTCAGGTAAGGCATTTGAAGGCAAAGGTAAGCCTAAGTATGCTGAAGGAAAAGGGGCAAGTGGAGAGCGTTTGACTTCAAACTCTATGCCAATGCATACTGCATCAGCTGAAGAGATGAGAGCAAATGGTAAAATAGTAAATGAGCTTTATCTTGATCGAGATATCATTGTTTTAGCAAATCCAGAAATTGCAGGTCTTCCTAACTGGGTTATCGCAATCATTGCAGCTGGTGGTCTCGCAGCAGCTCTTTCAACTGCAGCTGGTCTTTTACTTGTTATCTCAACGTCTATCTCACATGATCTTTTAGGAAATGTACTTATGAAAGATCCAAAAACAGGTAAATCTAAATTAAGTGAAAAAGCTGAATTAATGAGTGCACGTATAGCAGCTGTTATTGCTATTTGTGTTGCTGGTTACTTAGGAATCAACCCTCCAGGTTTTGTTGCACAAGTTGTTGCCTTTGCATTTGGTCTTGCAGCTGCATCATTCTTCCCTGCAATCATCCTTGGAATTTTCTATAAAAGAATGAATAAAGAGGGTGCAATTGCTGGTATGTTGACTGGTCTTATCTTTACATTTGGCTACATTGTATACTTCGTATTCATGGGTGGAGATAAAGCTGATTATCTATGGGGTATTGCTCCAACTGGTATCGGTACGATTGGTATGATTTTCCACTTTATTGTGGCTATTATAGTAAGTAAAATTACTCCTCCACCACCACAAGAGATTCAAGATCTTGTTGAAAACATCAGAATCCCTAGAGGTGCAGGTTCAGCAAGCGACCACTAGAACTACTCAAGCACACGGTAAATTACCGTGTGCTTCCCACATTTTAGCCTTTTATTAACTTATTTGTGATAACTTAATAGAAGTCTAATATCAAGGTTACATATGAGCTTACATGATCAAGAAGCATTTTTAAAATCTATTCATCCATTTGACTTATTAAGCCCAAGGGAGTTAACAAAAGCGGTAAACTCTATGGATATTGCTTATTATAAAAAAGATACTACTCTTATATCTAGTGAGAAAGTATCAAATTTTTTATACCTTATTATTAAGGGAGAAGTGGGAGAATATCACAAAGACGAGTTGATAAAAGTTTATAATAATTCTAACACTTTTGATGCTGATTCTTTAATATATGAAAAAACTGAAGATAGATTTGTTGTCCTTGAAGAGCTTATATGTTTTGAGATGAAAAAAGAAGATTTCAAAGCATTGCTAGACTCTAATAAAAAATTTAAAAACTACTACATAAAAGATTTAGCCAATAAAATTCAATCAGCAAAGCAAAAAGAGTACTCCTCTCAACTGTCCGGTTTTATGATAGCCCGTGTTACAGATTCTTACCTTCATGAGCCATGTATAGTTGGTGCAAATAAACCTATAATGGAAGCATTAAAAGAGATGGAAGAGTTAAAAACAAACTGTATTCTAGTCTCAGACAATGGCAAACTAGGTATTGTAACTGATAGTATACTAAGACGCCATATACTTTATAATAATTATGATAAATTTGGACCAATTGGACCAATAGCATTAAGCCCAATAATAACTATTGATCATGACGATTTTTTATTTAATGCTCTTTTATCTTTTACAAAAAATTCTATTAAACGAATAGTAGTAACGAAAGGCGATAAGGTAATAGGTATACTAGAACAACTTGATCTTCTTAGCTATTTTGCAAATCATACCTACTTAGTCGCAGTACAGATTAAAAAAGCAAGTTCTATAAAAGAATTAAAACTAGCAAGTCAAGATTTTATTAATATTATTAAAAAACTTCATGCAAAAGGTACCAAAGTAGAATATATTGCTAAGCTTATTTCTGAACTTAATGAAAAAATATATGAAAAACTTTATGAAATGATAGTCCCAGAAGATTTAGCAAAAAAGGCTTGTCTAGTAGTAATGGGAAGTGAAGGTAGAAAAGAACAAATGCTCAAAACTGACCAAGATAATGCACTTATTATTAAAGATGGTGTTGAAGTTGATAAGTATAAAACATATATGCAAGAGTTTACTAAAACTCTTATAGATTTTGGTTTTCCAAGATGTGAAGGCAATATAATGGTATCAAATGAATATTGGAGAAAAGATATTAGCTCTTATAAAAGTGAAATTAATAGATGGCTTGAAGCACCTAGTGGTGATGACTATATGCATCTTGCAATATTTTTTGATTCTATCAGTGTTGCAGGTAATAATGATCTTTTAGAAGAGTTAAAAGAGATGATATTTGAAAGAATAAAAGATAGAAGTGTATTTATGGCTAATTTCGCAAAAGCTTCACTTTTATTTGAAACACCAATTGGTATGTTTACAAATCTAATTTCAAAAGATAATTTACTAGATGTTAAAAAAGGTGGAATATTCCCTATAGTGCAAGGTATAAGAAGTCTTGCTCTTGAAAACGGCATACATGAAACAAATACAAATAGTCGTATGAGAGAACTTAAAAAACAAAAAATCATTGAAGCAAGTTTTTGTGATGCACTTGAAGAAGCATTTGACACTCTTTTAAATCTAAGATTACAAGAAAGATTGAGATATTTTGAACATAAAAATAATCCAGATAATAGAATCGATATACAAAATCTAAACCAACTTGAACTAGAACTACTAAAAGACAGTTTTAAAATAGTTAATAAATTCAAAGATTTTCTTACTCATCATTTTAAATTAAATATGGTGCAATAAAATATGCTTTCAAATCTATTGCACTATTTAAATAGAAAAAATCTTAAAGATGAAAAATACTCTTTTTTATTTAATGATTCACCTATAGATGAATACATTGTTTACGATACAGAAACTACAGGACTAAATCCAAAAAAAGATGAAATACTATCTATTGGAGCAGTAAAAATCAAAAACAATAAAATAGTCACTTCAGAAAAATTTGAAATTTTTGTAAAACCTACACATGAGATTAGTGAAGAGAGTATAAAAATACACCAAATAAGAAACATTGACTTGCAAAATGGAAGTGAGCCTAATATTGCACTAGATAAATTTTTACATTTTATAGGTTCTCGTCCTTTAATTGGATATTATCTTGAATTTGATGTAAAAATGATAAATAAATACTTGAAACCTTATTTAGGAATTAAACTACCAAATAAACAAATAGAAGTTTCTGGTATATATCATGATAAAAAAATAAAATTCATACCTGAAGGTAACATAGATTTAAGATTTGATGTAATAATGAAAGACCTAGGACTACCTATTTTTGGTAAACATGATGCTATCAACGATGCTATAATGACAGCAATGATGTATGTAAAATTAAAAAATATAACTAAGATTTAGAATAATAACAACTACTTCCAAATCCATGCTTTTCAAACCATTCATTTTTTGGAACTATGTCAGCATGTCCTAAAAA
>CBDLTN010000197.1:0-3667 GCA_965306065.1 uncultured Sulfurospirillum sp.
GATTATGGAGCGGAGTATACTTCTTTTAATGATGAAGGTTTAGATGGTGGATTTTTTAAATCTGATTTAGTATCATCTCCTAAAAATGGAAGTGTTTTAGTGGTGTTTTATAGTAATGATTTAGAAAAAACTTTAGAAAAAATAGAAAAATATAATGGAAAAATCATACAACCTATCTTTGAGTTTCCTGGTGGAAGAAGATTTCACTTTTCAGATCCAAATGGAAATGAATATGCAGTCTGGTCAGAATAATTACTATTAATAAAATAGTCTCCTTTTATAACGTTTATCAAATTTTCAAGACAATTTTGATAGTATAAATCAATTATAAATATAGGATATATTTTGAATACTCTAAAAGAACTGATAAAACAAAAAGTTATGATTATAGATGGTGCTATGGGCACGCAGATACAAAACGCCGATATAACGGACTTGGCATGGGAAGGTCTTGAAGGTTGTAATGAACTTTTAAACGTTACATGTAAAGATGTTATTTCAAACATACATAAGGGATATTTGGAAGCTGGAGCTGATATAATCAAGACCAACACTTTTGGAGCTCTTCCTTGGGTTTTGGATGATTATGATATCGGTGATAGAACATATGAGCTTTCTCTTGCAGGGACTAGAATAGTAAAAGAAGCTTGTGACGAGTTTAGTACACTTGAGAAACCTCGTTTTGTTGCAGGTGCTATGGGACCTGGGACGAAGTTACCTTCATTAGGACATATCACTTATGATGAAATGTATGAGGGATATTGTGAAGCCGTACGTGGTTTGATTGATGGTGGAGTAGATGTATTTTTGATAGAGACTGCTCAAGACCCACTTCAAATCAAAGCCGCACTTCATGCGATGAGCGATACATGTAAAGAAAAAGATGTAGATATTCCTATTATGGTTTCTGTTACAATTGAGCTGAGTGGTACTATGCTTATAGGAACAGATGCTGTTACGATTTCAACTATCATGGAACCATTTGATATTCTTACTTTAGGATTCAACTGTGGAACCGGACCAGAACAAGTAAAAAAACATGTTAAAACTCTAAGCGAAGTTTGTAAATTTCCTATTAGTGTTCATGCAAATGCAGGACTTCCTCAAAACAGAGGAGGGGTTACATTTTATCCTATGCAACCCAAAGAGTTTACTGACCTACAAGAGAGCTTTTTAGAGTATGATGGAGTATGTATATTGGGTGGTTGTTGTGGAACTACACCAGAACATATAAAAGAGCTTACATGTAGAGTAGACAAAGTAGTTCCAAAAGCCCCTGTAGGACAATCTCCTATGGCTATTGCTTCTTTATTTGAAACAAGAACTTTAAAACAAGACCCTTCACCATTTCTTATAGGTGAGCGTTCAAATGCAACTGGGTCTAAAGCGTTTCGTGAATTGATTTTAGCTGAAGATTATGATACTTCTTTATCAGTTGCACAACAACAAGTAAGAAGTGGTGCTCATGGGATTGATGTAAGTGTTGGTTTTGCAGGACGTGACGAAAATAAGGATACTACAGAAGTTTTTGGAAGATATGTTCAAAAGATACTTCTTCCTTTAATGCCTGATACTACACAAATACCTGCACTTGAAACTGCACTTAAACTAATAGGCGGAAAACCAATTATTAATTCTGTTAACCTTGAAGATGGTGAAGAGAAATTTGATAAGGTATGTGCTTTAGCAAAAAGGTTTGGTTGTTCTTTAGTGTGCTTAACTATTGACGAAGTAGGAATGGCTAAAACAAAAGACGATAAAGTAAGAATTGCCCAGAGGATTTATGACCTTGCTACAAAAAGACATGGAATCAATCCTGAAGATTTAGTTTTTGATTTACTTACTTTTACAGTAGGTAGTGGTGATGAAGAATACCATACAGCAGCAATAGAAGTAATAGATGCTATAGAAGAGTTTAGTAATATGCATCCAGAAGTTGGATTTGTTTTAGGTGTCTCAAACATCTCATTTGGTTTAGCTAAAAATGCAAGAGAGTATCTCAATTCTGTATTTTTACATCACTGTGTTGAAGCAGGGCTGAGTATGGCAATTGTAAATGTTAAAAATACAATTCCTATGTACAAAATAGACGAAGAGCAGAAAAAAGCTTGTGAAGATTTACTGTTTAACAACAGAAGTGAAGGAGATCCACTTTTTAAGTTTATTGAGTTTTTCTCAGATGTAGCAGAACACACAGATGAAGATGATGAAGCTTATAATGCTCTAAGTACTGAGGAGAAACTTTCACATCTACTTATAGATGGTGATAAAGATAGAATGATGCCTCTTTTACAGAGTGCAAAAGATGAGATTAAACCAGAAAAAATTGTCAATGAGATTCTAATAAATGCAATGAAAGTAGTAGGTGAGCTTTTTGGAAGTGGAAAAATGCAACTTCCTTTTGTACTTCAAAGTGCGGAAGTAATGAAAGCTAGTGTGGATTACTTAAATCCATTTTTACCTAAAAAAGAGAAAGAGACAGATACTACGCTTATAATAGGAACTGTAAAAGGGGATGTTCATGATGTTGGTAAAAATCTAGTTGATATAATACTTTCAAATAATGGTTTTAAAGTTATAAACATAGGTATAAAAGCTGATATACAAGACTTTTTAGCAGCGATGAAAGAACACAATGCAGATGCGATAGGCATGAGTGGTTTACTTGTTAAATCAACAGCAGTTATGAAAGAGAACTTAGAGATGATGAGGTCAATGGGAATTGATATACCAGTCATACTTGGAGGAGCTGCTCTTAATGATAAGTTTGTAAATGAGTTTTGTAGAGTCAATTACGATGGTCCTGTATTTTACTGTAAAGATGCTTTTGAAGGAATTGAAGCTATGAGCCGCATTGAAGCAGGGGATTTCAATACAGATTTTGGAAGAGTTGTTGTAGATGAAGAGATAGTACAAATTAAAGAGAAAAAAAGAAAAGTAATACCTTTTGAAGAGATAAGTATGCCAATAAGCGCAAACCCTATTCCAACTCCTCCATTTTGGGGAAGACGTGAGCTTAAAGCAGATTTGAAAAGTATAGCCTATGAGTGGATAAATCATAAACTTCTTTTCTCACGTGCTTGGGGTTATAGTGGGAAAGGAATGAGTAAAGAGGAAAAACAAAAACAAAGAGATGATGTTCTTTGGCCACTTTATGAGAGATTAAAAAGAGATATTGAAAAAATGGACTTGTTTGAACCTACTGTTATATATGGTTATTATCCTTGTAGAAGTGAACAAAATAAACTTCATATATTGGATGAGGCAAGAGGATATTTTAGTGAAGACGAAGTTAACCATGAGTCTTTACATGTAAATGATATAACACATACCTTAGACTTTCCTAGACAGGGGAGAAAGCCATATCGTTGTTTGAGTGATTATATAAGCAGTGATAGAGATGATGTTGTTGCATTTACCTGTGTAAGTGCCGGAGCAAAATTTAGTGAGTATGAGAAAAAACTGTATGAAGAAGGAAACTTTAAAGAGTATCATTTAGTTCATGGTTTGAGTATAGAGTTAGCTGAAGGGTTAGCAGAAGTTGTTCATAAGCAAATAAGGTTAGACTTAGGAATAGCAAGAAAAGAAAAACATGCACTTAAAGATGTTCAAATGGCAAGATATACAGGGTGTAGATACTCTTTTGGTTACCCAGCTTGTCCTGAAC
>CBDLTN010000198.1:0-3643 GCA_965306065.1 uncultured Sulfurospirillum sp.
CTTTTATAGGTGTGTCTTCTTTAACTTTAATCAAAACAATTACTTCTTCAGAATTATTATGATTGATATATATATCTTTTACTTCCCCAACACTAACACCTCTTAGTTTAACTGGTGCTTTTGGATTTAGTCCTGAAACACCTTGTGTAGTAACTACTTTGTAGTAGCTATAATTTTCACCCTGTGCATATTTTCCTAACCACAAAATAAATCCTACAGTAGAAAAACTAAGTATAAAAACAAAAAGCCCAATTAGTATATAACTAACTCTATTTTCCATCTGTAAACTCTTTCAAATTTTCATTATCACTAGCTCTTAAGCCATCTATATTGCCACTAAACTGTATCTTTCCTTCGCCTAAAACAATAAACCTATCAAGGACTGAGCTTATTGTATCTTTATCGTGAGTGACCATTATAACAGTTATTCCTAAAGTATCACGAAGAGCGACTATAAGTTCATCAAAATCTCTTGCACTTTTTGGATCTAATCCACTTGTAGGTTCATCTAAAAACAGAAGTTTAGGATCACGAATAAGAGCACGAGCAAGCCCAACTCTTTTTTTCATTCCTCCACTAAGCTCACTAGGAAACAGATATGCTACACTCTCACTAAGTCCTACCATTTTTAACTTCATCAAGGCTGCTTTTTTTATAGCGCTTTTTGAAAGATTTGTATACTCCTTTAATGCAATAGAAATATTTTCCAATACATTTAAAGAACTAAATAAAGCACCAAACTGAAAAAGAACTCCCCATTTACTTCTAAGCTCATCAGCTTTAGCATCGCTGAGTTTTTTTATGTCAACATCAAGTACTTTAAAAGATCCCGAATTATATTTTTGTAAAAGTATCATTTCACGTAAAAGCGTGGTTTTTCCACTTCCACTTCCACCAAGCAAACCGAAGATTTCGCCTTTTTTTATCTCAAAACTAATTCCATCATGGACTTTTGTTTTACCAAACTTGGTTACTATGTTATTTGCTATTACCATAGTACTCATAATCCCATCTCCGTCAAAAACACAGAGATAATCGCATCCATAGCAATAACCCAAAAGATAGCATTAACGACACTTATAGTTGTATACTTTCCGACGCTCTCAGTGCTACTACTTATCTGAAAACCTCTAAAACAACCGATAACTGCAATAATCCATCCAAAAATAGGTGCTTTTATAAGTCCAATAACAACATGTTTAATCTCAACACTTTCTTGCATACGTAAAGCAAACTCTTCAAAACTAATTCCAAGTTGTACTGATGCAACCACCATACCACCAAAAATTGAGACAATATCTGCAAAAAACACAACTAAAGGAAGTGAAATCATAAGGGCGAAAACTCTAGGAACCACAAGAAAATTCCATTCTGAAAAGCCCATAGTTTTCATAGCATCTATCTCTTCTGTTATCTTCATAACACCTATCTCAGCAGCATAGGCAGAAGCACTACGTCCTGCTATTACAATAGCTGTGATAAGAGGAGCAAGTTCTCTAGTTACAGAGATACTAACCATCTCAACAATAAATATATTGGCTCCAAATTTTTCTAGTTGCACCGCTCCTTGAAAAGCGATAACAACACCTATAAGAAAAGAAGTAAGAAGTATAATAGGAAGAGCTTTTAAACCACTATTTTCTATATGATAAAAAGTAGATTTAAATCTTATTTTTTTAGGTTTTAAAGCTAGGATACCAACTGCTTCAGTAAGCCCTCCTACAAAAGAGAAAAAATTTATCAATGTTTTTTTAGATTCTGCAACTGTTTGACCAATTTTATAAAAAAATTCTCCTATAGCATTATGTTTGATAGGTGGTTTTACATCTTTTGGGAAGTTTTTTAGACACACTTCATAAAGAGCAATGAATTTTTTGCTTTCACCTATTTTTTCTATTGTAATTTTTTTTGCTTCAAGCTTTTTTATAGTATCTATAATAAAAAGTACACCATGTGTATCAAAATCACTAAGCCCACAAAGGTCAAAAACCACTTTTTTATCTTTACATGTAGTATGTATCTGTTTTGATAATTGAGTTATATATTCAAGTGTCCATGAGCCTTTACAGATAAAAGTTGTAATACTGTTTGAGCTAATAATATCAACACTTGTACTCATTAGTGAACCTAATTTTTTTGGTTATTATACCAAAAAACTAAAGTGCAGGAATAATTATCCCTCTTTTGTTAAATCTATCTTCTTGTCTTTGTATCATTCTGTTAAATTCATCTATAGAGTATTTTAAATCTCTTGCAAAATCATTGCCTATGATATACTCTTCTTTATCATTAAAAAGTTTTTTAAAGTTATTTTTCTCGACCTCCATAACAAGAGCTTCCTCTATCGTTTTGGCTTTATTGTTTGTTAATCTTCTCAAAGTCATTCTAACTTCAGAAGAAAAACCATATAACTGGTCTGTTGCATCCATAGGTATATATGTGATTGCATTACTTGCAACCAACTCTCCCTCTTTTTGCTTAAAAAAGTAAGTTGTTATTTTTGCCTCTTTCTCATCATAAGTATTGTATGTTTTAGAGATTAAAAACTCTTTTATATTTTCATTTTTTTGAGGTAGTATTTCTTTGTTTATTGAAGCAGGGTCCATTTTAACAGCACAACCACTAAACATAATAACCATAACTAATGCTATTAGATAGTTTTTCATAACATAACCTTGAGATAAAAGATAAAAAGTTTGGAAGAGATGCTTGGCTTACCTCTTCCAGTTTATTATTTGGAGTTAGACTTTAAGTCTAAATATGAATTTTTTCGCTTGATAAAATTATACGTGACTAAAGTAAACAGTCGGTTAACTTATTTAACAATTTTTATTAAAGACTTCTCCAGGTTTCCACTCTATATAAACAGAGTCTTTCTCTTCAAAAAAAGGTGCTTTTATAAACACTGATTTAAAAGGCTTATCAAACTCATTGATAAACATATGCGCTTCACCTGGATCGCACTGAAGATAATCACCCTCTTTAATAACTATACGCTCTCCATCAAGATAAACTGCACATTGTCCTTCAAGTACTAAAAAAGATTCCTCTTGTTTTACATGTTTATGACACGGGTGTTCTTCTCCAACTCCAATTACAACTACTCCCATATCTACTTTTGGACCTTTTGTTAAGTATTTTGGTCCGTGAGTTCCATATCTATATTCGTGTTCTCTCTCATTTGTCAATCTCATAATCCTGGTGCCTTCCACATTGAATTTGTTATATTTTCGTCTACTAAGTTTAACTGAACTTCATAAGCCTTTTGCCACTTTAACTGAATCTTATTATACAATTCATGATTTTTAGTGTTTGGTTTGTATGTTTTATCCCACTCCACCAACTCTTCTGCTGCTGTTTGCAAGTCTTTATAAATCCCTACACCAACACCCGCTGCCATACTAGCTCCTAAAGCAGTCGCTTCTGTGACTTTTGGGATTTTAACAACACATCCAAGAACATCTGCTAAAGTTTGACTCCAAAGCTCCCCCTTGCTCGCTCCCCCTGCAAAGACAACAGAATCTATTTTTAGTCCACTAAACTCTTTTATCTTTTCTAAATTTATCTTTGAAACTATACAAGCATTCTCTTGTAAAGATTTAAACATAGAGTACTTGTTACATGTAGAGGCATCAATCGAAAG
>CBDLTN010000199.1:0-3566 GCA_965306065.1 uncultured Sulfurospirillum sp.
GTATATATGTAAGTAAAAGAGGCTTAAGGAAGAAAAAAAGCGTGTATCACCCACATACTTGTATGATAACATCATTAGTTTGATGTTTATCAATTAACTACTGTCAAATATCTAGAAGTTCCGTAAAAAGTATATCCTATTTATAAAATATAGGTCACTTATATTATAAGTTTACTAAAAAATTATACACTTTATCACGCATATCTTTTTCACTCTTTATTCTAATAGGACTGCTTAGTGTTAGATTACGCGTGAGAGTATGGCTTCTTTTGCTTTTTTCAAACACTTCGCCCTTGAGCCTTAGTCTTTCAAACGAACAAGGATACTCTTTCTCTTTACACTGAGAGTTTCCCTTAAAAAGGATGACTTGTTTATACTTTTTGGACTTATCATTAAAAGAGTTATTGTGTATGTCTAATTTATCTGAAGGATTTAAGTATGCATACTTATCTTCTTTGTTAGTATAACTAGTTGTGCCATCTTTCCAGTTTTTTTTACTTGTGGTATAGTATTTTATCTCTCTTACTTTTATATCTTTGAGATTTAGAACTTTATCATGTATGATTGTATTAGTAACCTTCCATTCATAGTAACTAGGATCTTTACTGCTACATCCTGCAAAAATCAAAGCTATAGTTAAAAAAAGACTCAATCTATACCACATAGCTAATTCCTATTTACTTATTTCTTGATGTTATCTCAATAAGATGAAATCCAAACTGAGTTTTTACAGGACCATGAACCACATTAAGCTCATCCGCAAAAATCACCTTATCAAACTCTGGTACCATTTGACCTTGACCAAATGTACCTAAATCACCACCTTGTTGTCCTGATGGACATTTAGAAGACTTTTTTGCCGCTTCTTCAAAAGAAATCTCTTTTGATTCTATCTTACTTTTTAACTCGTTGCACAGTTCTTCTGTTTCTACTAAAATGTGTCTCGCACTTGCTGTTGCCATAAATTGCCTTTCTTTTTTTCTTTACATGTAAAGAGTTTTGTAGGTTTAATTATATCAAAATTAACTTTTTCTTTTTTATAAAATATTTCATTTTGAAATAAAATTAAAACTTCTTTACATGTAAGAGTAAAATCAGATATGAAAACAACTATATTTGATAAACTCTCTATTCTCTCCGACTCTGCTAAGTATGATGTATCTTGTTCTTCAAGTGGCAGTTCAGATGACAATGCAAAATATGGTGGCATGGGTTCGGTCAAAAACAGTGGCATATGTCATACCTTTACATCTGATGGCAGATGTGTATCTTTATTAAAAGTGCTTTTAACTAACTTTTGCATATATGATTGTGCATACTGTGTCAACAGGGTAAGTAATGACAGAAAAAGAGTCTCTTTCTCGCCTAGAGAGTTGGCTGATTTGACTATAAACTTTTATAAAAGAAACTATATAGAAGGTCTTTTTCTTAGCTCTGGTATTATAAAAAATGAAGACCACACGATGGAACTTTTTATTCAAACTCTTAAAATTTTAAGATACGAGTATGGTTTTAGTGGTTATATACATATAAAACTTATCCCAGGAGCTGCTAAAGAGCTTATTGATATAGTATGTGCTTTAGCAAATAGAGTAAGTTCAAACATAGAACTCCCTTCAAGTAAAGGTCTTAAACTTCTTGCTCCACAAAAGAGCAAAGAACAACTTCTAGAACCTCTTAAACACGCCAGAGATATTACACTTGAAAAATCATCAAAACCAATTCCTATGAGTACTCAAATGATAATAGGAGCTACAAGTGACAGTGACTTTGACATACTCAAAACCAGTTCGGTTCTTTATGAAAAAGCACTTTTAAAAAGAGTTTATTACTCAGCATATGTTCCTATTAACAGTGATAAAAATCTTCCTATACTAAAAGAAGATGCACCTCCAATTCAAAGAGAGCATAGACTCTATCAAGCTGATTGGCTTTTAAGATTTTATGGTTTTTCTTATGGTGAACTCTTTACTGATAAGATAAGACACTTAGATACTGATGTAGACCCAAAAACCTTTTGGGCACTTAACAATCTTCATCTTTTCCCAGTAGACATTAACAAAGTATCTAAAGAGATACTAATAAGAATTCCTGGTATCGGTATAAGAGGAGCTCTTAAAATCCTAAGTGCAAGAAGATATAAAAAACTCAATTTTGATGATTTGAAACAGTTAAAAATTTCACTAAAAAGAGCAAAATACTTCATACTATCCAAAGGAAAATACCAAAAACAGATACCAATGTATAAAGAAAATATAAAGCAAGTTTTACTCGCACCCAAAAAAATAATCCAGCCAACTCTTTTCGATAGCAACTATTCAGTATTTACTGGTGAGCTTTGATGACAGCAGTATATGATGGTACTTATGAAGGGTTTTTAACTTTAGTATACGAAAGTTATTATAAAAAATTGAAAATAAATAAAATACAAAAAGATAAAACAAATGCTCTTCTTTTTGAAGATATACACGAGATAATTACAGATGAAGAAAAAGCAAAAAAGGTATTAAATGCTCTAAAAGAAAAATTTACACTAAAAAACTTCAATACAATCACAAATACTTTTTTATGTGACACTAAAGAGTTTGAAATACATCTTTTTGAGTTTATTATCTTAGGATTTAAAAATCAATCTAACTTAAAAGATATAAACCATAAATCAGTTTTTTTTCTTCAAGAGTTAGAAAAAGAACTGTTTAGAGTAGTTCACAGAATGTATGGATTTTTAAGATTTGAAGAGCTTGAAGATAAAACACTATATGCAAAAATAGATACCAAATACAATATACTATATTTTTTAGGCAAGCACTTTACTCAAAGACTTAGCTCATGTGATTTTATAATCCACGATGTAAAAAGAGAATATGCATTTGTAAAACACAAAAGTGAAATCTCCATCAAACATGTAGCATCTTTTGAAGAGCCTACCTTTTCAGATGATGAAGATAAATTTAAAGCTCTTTGGAAAACTTTTTTTCAAAGTGTTAGCATAAAAGAGAGAAAAAACAAAAAACTGCAACTTAACTTTGTACCTCTTATATACAGAACTCATATGAGCGAATTTAAGACCCAACAAAAACTAAATACAACTTCAATATAATCTTTACATGTAAAGGAGAAATTATGAAACTTTTAATACTATTTTTTTTACTTATGAATTTATACTCAGATTCACATATTAAAACTGTTGACAACAGAAGTTCTGCTTTTAAAGAGTTAACTTCTTCATGGGCAACTAACTGGAACAAACGTACCATTGAGTTTAATGAGTTGCTTTCAGGTGGACCGCCACGAGATGGAATACCTCCAATAGACAGCCCTAGATTTGTCAATGCCCAAGATGCAAAAAGCTGGATTAATGACAATGAACCTGTTATATTTGTCAAAATAGGTTTACATGTAAAAGCATATCCTATCCAAATACTAATTTGGCATGAAATCGTAAATGATGTTCTTGCAGATAAGAGCATACTTGTAAGTTTCTGCCCTTTGTGTAACGCTACTATAGTGTTTGATAGAATCCATAAAGGCAAATTATACGACTTTGGTACATCTGGGCTTTTAAG
>CBDLTN010000200.1:0-3553 GCA_965306065.1 uncultured Sulfurospirillum sp.
CAGTAGATATGATCGCAAGAGTTATATATGGTACTGGTGAGAAAGCGAGAAAGATGCAGAGTGGTAACCTCTCATCTATGCTTAGATGGATGGTAGTAGGTATAGTTATCTTATTAGCATTAGCAATTTTTTATAGACCAATGGTATAGGAGCAGGCGATGGATCATATCTTATCATTAATAATATTTTTTCCACTAGTAGCGGGAATTTTTGGATTTTTAGTAAACAAAGATAGCATACGAGTTTATGGTATAACTGTAGCAGCTATAGAATTTTTTCTTACAATAATTCTTTGGATTGGCTTTGATGGAAACATAGACGGATTTCAATTTGTAGAACATGTGACTGTTATATCTCATTTTGGTATGAGTTATCACTTGGGAGTAGATGGAATTTCACTATTTTTAGTAATCCTTAGTACATTTATGACGATGGTTGCGCTTATTGGACTTAGTATTAAAAAAGATGCTAAAAACTTAATTATCTCAGTTTTATACTTAGAGATGACGATGGTTGGAGTATTTTTAAGTCTTGATGTTATTCTTTTTTATCTTTTTTGGGAGTTTTCTCTTGTACCTATGCTTTATATAATTGGTGCATGGGGAAGTGATAGAAGGATATACGCAGCGGTAAAATTCTTTTTATATACGTTTGCAGGATCAGTTCTAATGCTTGTAGGTATCTTGTATATGGGATATATTTATCATGCAACAACAGGAGTTTGGAGTTTCTCAATCCCAGATTGGCAACTATTAGTTCTTCCATTTAACTTACAACTTTGGCTGTTTGGAGCATTTTTCTTAGCATTTGCAATTAAAGTTCCTATGTTTCCATTTCATACATGGTTGCCTTATGCTCATGGACAAGCACCAACTATTGGTTCGGTTATCCTTGCAGCAGTTTTACTAAAAATGGGAACTTATGGAATGGTTAGATTTTTACTTCCGCTTTTCCCTGATGCAACGATATACTTTTTAATGCCAATTGCAATTATAGCTATTATCATGGTAATCTACGCAGCAATGGTTGCATATGCTCAAGAGGATATGAAACAAGTTATTGCATATAGTTCAATTTCACACATGGGAATTATTATACTTGGTACATTTGCAATCAATGCAGAAGGTATTACAGGCTCAATCTTTCTTATGATAAGTCACGGAATTGTGAGTGGTGCACTGTTTATGTTAGTTGGATGTATTTATGATAGACGACATACTAAAAACATGAGTGAATTTGGTGGACTTGCTATTAGTATGCCCACATTCGCAACTATATATGGGATTATGTTAATGGCGTCAGTTGGACTTCCTTTAACAATTGGTTTTGTTGGAGAGTTTTTATCTTTGGTAGGATTTTATAAAGTTAGTTGGGTTATGACTCTTTTAGCAGGAACAGGTATCATTTTAGGAGCAGTATATATGCTTACTCTTTATAAAAGATCATTTTTTGGTGAAATTACTAATGAAAAAAATAGAGATTTGAAAGATTTAAATAAAAGAGAGTTAGCAGCTCTAATTCCTTTAGTTGCTTTGGTTGTTATATTGGGTATATATCCAAAACCAATCTTAGAACCTATTGATGCAAGTGTTCAAAAGATGATTGTATTGATGGAGAAAAAAGCTGTTACTCAAGAAGCAAAAGAGTTCATTATTAAAGTCAATACTATTGAAGGAGGTAAATAATGTTAGAACCTATCAATATAGATTTAGTATCTCTAAACTTAACTTCACTTTTACCTATGGCAATAACAATTGTTGGAGCTTTAAGCATTATTTGTATAGATTTAATGGCAAAAAATCTTTCAAGAAGTTTTTATACTATTTTAACAGTACTTTTTATACTTCTTGCACTTGGGGCAGCTCTTGGTTACAATGGAGAAAATAGAGGTTTTTTTGATGTAGTTTTAGTTGATGGAATTGCACTTTTAACACAAATTATTATTCTTGTTACTTCTGCTTTATTTGTTCCGCTTGCTCTTGGAGGTCGTCGTTTTCAAGAGTTTGCTATGGCTGAGTTTTACGCACTGTTTTTATTTATGATTGCTGGATTTCAGTTTATGGTTTCTAGTGATAATCTAATTTTAATTTTTATTGGACTTGAAACTGCTTCATTGGCACTTTATACTATGATAGCAATGCATAATAGGGCTAAAGCACATGAAGCTGCTATTAAGTACTTTACTATGGGAGCGCTTGCTGCTGGTTTTTATGTAATGAGTGCTTTGATATTTTATACTCTTACAGGAAGTATAGAGCTTTATCAGATAGCAGAAATTCTTCAAGCAAGAAATTTTGAGCCGTTATTAGCAGTTCTTGCTGGAACTGTGTTTATGCTTGGAGCTCTTGGTTTTAAACTTTCAATGGTTCCATTTCATACATGGACACCAGATGTTTATGAAGGAAGCTCATCTGCACTTGCTGGTTATATGTCAATAGTTCCAAAAATAGCAGGATTTGTAGTGGCAATTAGACTTTTTGAGATGCTTATAGGCTCAGGTGTAGTATGGCTAGAAAACATACTTTATGTAGCTGTAGTTTTAACTATGACTTTAGGAAATATCATCGCTCTTGTCCAAGAAGATGTAAAACGTATGCTTGCTTTTAGCTCAATCGCTCATGCGGGTTTTGTTATGGCTGCAGTTCTTATAGGAACAACAGAAGCGAATGCTGGCTTATTTTTATACTGGATTTTATTTATGTTTGCTAACCTTGGAGCATTTACAATGCTTTGGGCTACAAGACATAGAAAGAATCTTTGGGATAATAGATATCAGCATCCATTCTCTAAGTTTTCAGGAATGATAAAAGTTATGCCAACAAATGCAGTTATTATGGGAATATTTATGTTTGCACTTGCTGGAATGCCACCTTTTTCAGTTTTTTGGGGAAAATTATATCTTATGAGTGCCGCTGTTAATAGTGGGTTTATAATTCTAGCAGTAATTATGGCACTAAATAGTGCTATGGCAGTCTATTATTATATGAAACTTATAGTTTATATGTTTTTAAAAGAGCCTGTAAGTACTGATGAGAGTATTTATACTAGTAATACCTCTACAACACTAAAAGTAATCATAGGTTTTGCTGTTGTAGTTACATCAATATCTGTAGTTATGGTTGAACCATTACTTGAAATTATAATGGACTATGTAAGTCTTAGTGGGTTTTAGTACAATATAAAAGGGTAGCAGAGTCTACCCTTTTTTGATATAATACGCCTATGAAAATCAAACTATTATTTTTAATCCTTTTTACAACGCAACTTTTTTCTCTAACAATAGTTTTAAATAGTGCAAAAGTTAATGCAGAACCATATGCTGTTTTACATATAGAAGACAGTGAACCAGTTGACTGTCAAGTTGTTCCTCAAAGTTTAGATAAAAAAATATATCTTTGCAGATTCAGCAAAATTGTTAAAACTCCAATTGAACCTAAAAAAATGTCATTAGTAGATATAGACTTTTTGGAGAAAGAAAAAGAGTTTTATGTAAGAATAGAACCAAAAGTAAAATCAAAATTAGTCAAAGTCAAAAGCTCACTCTATCTTAATG
>CBDLTN010000201.1:0-3465 GCA_965306065.1 uncultured Sulfurospirillum sp.
ATTGGACACTCAGGTATTAAACAAACAAAAAGATATAACAACTTGGCAAAAAAAATATACAGATGAAAAAGAGACATTAGCAATGATAGAGAAAAAAGGTCATCCAACAGATGAACTGTATAGAAGAATAAAAAAAGCACTTGCTAAAACGCTTGCTAAAAGGTAAAAATAATGAAAAATCAAAATATAAAATCAAACTATGATGTTGTTATTATAGGTTCTGGTCCAGCCGGATTAGGAGCTGCTTTTAAGATAGCTGAAAACTCAGATTCTTCAGTGTTGTTGTTGGAGAAAAAAAAGATAAGTTCTGGTGGATTAAGAAATGATTGCAAGCAAAACTATACATTCCCTGTAGGATTTCCATATGAGCATTGGAAAAAAGAAGATGCAGATGTTTTACTAAAAGAGGTAAAAAATCATCTTAATCCAAATATGGAAGATAAGCTTAATGTTGAAACGTATCAAAAAAGAGCTAAAAAAATAGGGGTAGAAATCTTATCTATAGATCAAGCTCATGTGGGAACAGATAAGTCTTCGGAGCTGATACATGGTCTTATTGAGCAGTTAAAAGCTTTACATGTAGATGTTGCTTTACATACAGAAGTAGAAGAACTCATAAAAGATAAAAAAGAGATTGTTTTAAAAGATGGTAGATTGATTTCGTTTGAAAATATCATTATTGCATCAGGTCGTGCAGACTATGACTGGGTACAAACTCAGATGGATACTATAGGGGTAACTTATAGTGATAATATAGTAGATATTGGTGTTAGAGTAGAAACTAAAGAAAAAAATTACCCTATAGTAAAAGACTATTATGATCCAAAGATCCTTTTTCCTAATAAGGTTAGAACATTTTGTACTAACTCAGGATGTGCTCATATAGTAAGAGAAAAGTATAAAGGATATTATTCTGTAAATGGACATTCACTTTCAAAAGAGAATAAACCAAATAACTTAGTAAACTTTGCAATGCTAAAAACTATAAGGTTAACCCAGCCAGTAGTAAGTGGACAACAGTTTGGAAAGATACTTGGAGAAATGGTAATGCAGCTTAGTGGTGGTTCTGTTATTATGCAAAGGGTTGGTGATTTTAGACTTGGAAGTAGAAGTAAAAAAGAGACTTTTAACTCAGACCTTTATGATTTTGAGCCAACGCTTAAAAGTGCAGTTGCAGCAGACCTTTCACTAAGTATGCCAGCAAAAATACTGCGTGATATTTGGAAATCACTAAAGATGCTTGATACTATCATACCTGGGATTTTACATCCTTCTACTATCATCTACTATCCTGAGATAAAAACCTATTCAAATAGACCAGCTTTTATTGATGATAATTTTATGGTAAAAGATGGTTATTATATCATTGGAGATGGTGCAGGAACAAGCAGAGGGATTACTGGAGCATGGGCTTCTGGAATAAGAGCAGCAAATGGAATTTTAAAAACAGATACTAAGGGTTAAAATTACATATGAAAAAATTTCTTTTATTTGATAATGATGGAGTGCTTGTCGAAACTGAAAATTGGTATTTTGAAGCTAATGTAAAAGCACTTGCACAAATAGATATAGAATTGACATTTGAAACCTATATGGAGATAATGGCAAGAGGTGGGACTGCTTGGGAAGTAGCGAAGAAACAGAATGTTTCTGATTCTATCATCAAAGAACAAAGAGAGCAAAGAGATATTTATTATAGAGAGTTTATCTCTACAAAAGATATTGAGATAGATGGGGTGTTAGATACTCTGGAAAATCTTAAAAAAGATTATAAAATGGGAATTGTAACCACTTCAAGAAGAGTAGATTTTGATCTTATCCACAACAATAGGGATATTATGAAGTTTATGGATTTTTCATTATGTGTAGAAGAGTATCCTAGAGCAAAACCTTATGCAGATCCATATTTGGCTGGTATGAAAAAGTTTAATGCTTTAAGAGAAGAGTGTTTGGTTATAGAAGATTCTCAAAGAGGACTAAGCTCAGCAGTAAATGCAGAAATACAGTGTGCAATAGTAGAAAATGAGTTTACACGAACACATGATTTTTCAAAAGCAACATATAAAATTGAGAAGTTTTCAGATTTACCAGAATTGCTTAAAAGTTTATAAATAGTACTTTTAGGTTTTACATGTAAAGCCTTTTTTGTTAAATAGTTTTTATCATATGATGATAGTTATGATTTGACAGGACAAAAGTAGTGTTGATTTTAAATCCTACCTTTTCATATAGTCTTAAAGCGTCATGATTGTCAAAATCTACTAATAAGCTAAGTTTTTTAAACTTTAAATTTTTTGCTTTTTCTTCAATGAATTCCATCAGTTTTTTTCCAATACCTCTTCTTTGAAACCTTTCATCAATGCTAATTGTATCTATATAGAACTCATCTTCTAAACACTCTTTATCAAAAGACTTTACATGTAAACCTTTTGTATTTAAATGCTTAATAAGAGGTTTATCAAGACTACTAGAGTGGTTTGAGTCATATGCTACTATTAACCCAATAATTTTTTTTTCTTCTTTATAAATCCAAATATTGTTATAACTTAATCTACTGTAATCCATATTTATATAAAGATTTAAAGTTTGTAGAATTTTTTCTTTTTCTTGTTCGCCTGTTAAAGTGTTAGCAACAGAACCAATAGCATTTAAAATTAAATTAGCTAAAGTAAAATTTTCTTCTTTTTGGGCTCGAATTATCAATTTGGTTCCTATAAAATTAGTTTTTAGATTATATCTTATATTTACATATAAAATAATCACTTCATTATATATTTTAGGTCAATATTTAGCAGTTGATGTATAATATGTAAAGCTTTACATGTAAAGCTAAGATGTATAAAAAAGGATTTAAAGTATGTCAAAAATAGGAATTTTAGTTTCAAGTTCTAATAACAATCAAAAGCTTGCATTGAAAATGAAAGAAATTGTAATTGAACATAACTGTGAAGTAGAGTTGATAAATTTAGTTGATTTGAAGTTACCTTTGTATAATACAATCGAAGAAGAAGAAAACGGAATTCCTCAAGTTGCAATAGATTTAGCAACAAAAATTTTAAATTTAAAAGCTTTTATTATAATAGCACCTGAATACAATGGTGTTATGCCAGCTGTTTTAAATAATGCAATGGCGTGGACTTCACGTGCAACAAAACAGTGGAGAGATGCTTTTGATGAAAAAGTAGTTGCACTTGCAACTCATAGTGGTGGAGGCGGAACTAAAGTCCTTCAAGCTATGAGAATAATGTTTCAGCATCTAGGTGCAAATGTTTTAGCAAGAGAAATTTTAACAACATATGATAAACCATTAAATGAAGAGTCTGGTCAAAATATTGTCAAACAGTTGATTAAACTTTCAAATACTTAGGATTTAATAGCAGAGATATTTTTTCACAACTTTTAAAAGTAAAAGGGTAATGTTTTTTTACTTTTATTGTATAATATAATACTAACTTATATTAAGGG
>CBDLTN010000202.1:0-3448 GCA_965306065.1 uncultured Sulfurospirillum sp.
ATATAGAAGATTTTAAAACAGAAGAAATATCATTTAAAAATATAAAAAAACTTCTTATATATAGTGATGGACTAGTTGAAAATCCTTTAAAAGATGAAGATGACACATATGCAAAATATATACAAGAAGATTTTAAAAATTCAATAACAAGAGAAGACTTTAGAAAAAAGATTATATCTAAACTAGCAAAACAAGAAGATGATATAACTTTTATATTTATTCACCAAATACCCCTTAAACCTTTTAAATCAGTAGTTATTGATTCTAAACTAGATGAATTAGAAAAAGCAAATGACTGGTTTGATAAAATACTTTTAGAAAAAATAAAAAATAAAGATACTCAGAGTAATGCCGGTTTAGCTTTTATGGAATTAGTAATGAATGCTTATGAACATGGAAATTTAGGTATTAATGGAATGAAAAAACACTCTCTTATAGAGAAAGATGCATATTTTGGCTTTATATTAAAACAAGAACTAACATGTACAAAAAAAATCACAATTGATTTATATGAATTTGACAATCACCTTTTAGTAAAAATTAAAGATGAAGGAGAAGGTTTCGATACTGCCATATTATCTGAGATATTTGGTATAGATAGAAACTTTAATAGAAGAGGAATCTTTATGAGTAGGAATGCAACATTGGGAATATACTACAACAACATTGCAAACCAAATCACTTTTATAATAAAATTAAGAGACTAAACTAAGATAATACTCTATCTGTTCTCTTTTTAATATATGAAGGAAATTTGTACTGCCTTCAATACCCGCGGGATACCCCGCTGTAACAATATAGATTTTATTTTTATCTATAAAGCCTTTTTTGTATCCTACCGATAATGCATTTGCCAACATACTCTCAGAAGAGCTCAATTCAATATTCATAATCGGATGTACGCCCCAAGTTATAGTAAGTGAACGAGCTACTCTTTCACTGTGTGTAATTGCATAAATATCATTTTCTATTCTATAACGAGCTAGTTTTTTTGCACTTTTACCTGAACTTGTAAGAGAAAGTATAGCTTTTGATTTTAAATTTTTTGCCAATTTTGCTACTGAAGCTGTAATAATATCTGTATCATCTAGATAATCAAACTTTCCAAATTTATTATATGAATAGATTTTTTCTGTATCTATAATTGTATTTGTCATTACTTCTACAACATTTACTGGGTTTATTCCTATCGCACTCTCTTCACTAAGCATAACAGCATCTGTTCCATCTAAAACTGCATTTGCGACGTCACTTATCTCTGCTCTTGTTGCCATATCATGTTCAGTCATAGACAAAAGCATCTGTGTTGCTGTAATCACTGGTTTTGAAGCAGCATTTGCCATGCGAATAATCTTTTTTTGAATTGTTGGAACTTTTGAATAAGGAACTTCTATACCAAGATCGCCACGAGCAACCATAATACCATCGCTTACTTCAAGAATTTCTTCTAGATTTTCAACTGCGTCAAACTTCTCTATTTTTGAAAATACTTGGCTTTTTGAGCCATATCCTTCTAGTAGTCCGCGAGCACGAAGAACGTCTTTCTCATTTTGAACAAAAGAAATAGCAACAAAATCTACTTCATTTTGAGCACCCCAAAGAAGATCTTTTTCATCCTTTGGAGTTATTACTTCTATATTGATAACAGTATGTGGAAAGTTAACCCCTTTGTTTGAAGAAAGTCTTCCCTCATTGTCTATCATTGTTACTATATCACCATCAACTTCAATTACCTTTGCACGAATTGAGCCATCACACATATAGATATACTCATTTTCTTTAATCATATCCAAAATCTGTGGTTGATTTATACATACTCTATAACTACTATCGTTTATTTTTTTACCAATTATAGTTTCTTTTGTAAAAATAACCCTATCACCTGTTTTAAGATGAAAATCTTCTTCAAGTTTTCCAACTCTAACCTTAGGTCCGCAAATATCTTGTAAAACCCCTACTTTTATTTTTACATTTTTTGAAGCTTTTCTAATCTTTTTAAGAGTGTTGGAATGATACTCGTGTGTTCCATGACTAAAATTAAGACGAAAAACATTAACTCCTGCTTTTATTAGTTTTTCTAAAACCTCTATGCTATCACTTGCCGGCCCTACAGTTGCTAAAATTTTTGTCTTTTTGATCATTTTATATCCCCTTTTATTTGCATTTCTTTATTCTTTTTAATTTTACTGTATTTGTATTACAAAATTATATCAAGTTTTACTTGTAGCTCTAATCAATCTAAAAATCTGCTCAGTTTTTTTTCTTATCATATTTAGTGTATTTTGTTTATTCATAGCTTGATTTAAATTCATAGGAGAATTTAAAATAGAAAAACATGCACTTATTCCAATCTCGTTAATACTCTTATCTGTCTGGCTTGTATTACCGCTTAAAGCTATACATGTAACACCTTGTTCTTTACAAATTTTTCCTATTCCACTTAGTACTTTACCCATAGACGATTGATTATCTATTTTACCCTCTCCTGTTATCACAAAATCAGCATCTTTTATTTTGTTCTTTATATCTATGTATTCCATAATAATTTCTATGCCAGACTTTAATTCAGCATTTAAAAAAGCTAAAAAACCAAAGCCAAGTCCTCCTGCTGCGCCACTTCCTGGATGTTGGTCTAACTTTTTAGCATGTTCACTTTGAACAATTTTAGAAAAAAGTTTAAGCTGTTCATCTAAATGCAAAGTCATTTTTTCATCAGCACCTTTTTGTTTAGCATATACATATGAAGCTCCATTTTTACCAAAAAGTGGATTAGTCACATCACAAGCTACACTAAATTTACATTCTTTTAACTCTTTAAGACTTTTAGATTTATCTATTTTTACAATCTTACCTAACTCTTTTGCTAAAGTAATTTCACTGTTTGATTTATCAAAAAACTTAAAGCCTAAGCTTCTTAACATGCCTAGTCCGGCATCATTCGTAGCACTTCCACCAATTCCTATTATAAAATCTCTTATACCTTTTTTTATTGCATCTTTTATAAGTTCACCCGTTCCATAAGTAGTGGTTATACTAGGATTACGTTTTTCTTTACTTATGAGTTCTAAACCACTTGCACTTGCCATTTCAATAACTGCCGTATTATCATTAAGAATAACATATTGTGCTTCAATTTGTTCACTTAAAGGATTACTGCATGTTGTAGATATTATCCTGCTTCCCTTTGAAGATGAAAGAGCCTCAACAGTTCCTTCACCACCATCAGCTATAGGACAGATTAAAATATCTGCTTTTTTGTAAACATCTAAAACTCCCTTTTTTATCTCTTGTGCTAACTCGTTTGACTTTGCACAACATTTAAAGGAATCTATTGCAATTATAACTTTTGTTTCGTTATGTAATTTGTTGTAATTATTCATAGTGTTATTCTATCAAATTAAATATTATATAACTGTTTTTTGGATAAAATATGATTATGAAAAGTATA
>CBDLTN010000203.1:0-3434 GCA_965306065.1 uncultured Sulfurospirillum sp.
CAAATAGATGGTCGCGAAGATGGAGAGTTAGCTCCTATAAGTATTAGAGGGTCTAAATTGGATGCTTTTAATTATGATAGTCCTATAGCTTCTGCGCAAGTTAAGAGTGCATTGATACTTGCAGGGCTTCGTGCGAATGGAGTGTCAACTTTAAGTGAACCTACTTTGAGTCGTGATCATACTGAAAAGATGTTAAGAGGTATGGGAGTTGATATAAAAAGCGAAGGTTGCAATGTTGTCTTACACCCAATAAAAAAGCCATTAAAACCTTTAGATATAACTGTTCCAAATGATCCCTCTAGTGGATTTTTCTTTGCTGTTGCAGCTGCAATAACACCAAATTCTAAAATAACTTTAAAAAACATGTTATTAAATCCAACAAGGATAGAAGCATATAAAGTTTTACAAAGAATGGGAACCAAAGTAGAGTTTATTGAAAAAGAGAGTAACTATGATAACGTAGGTGATATTGTAATTGAGTATGCACCTTTAAACGGAGTTGTTGTTGAAGATAATATAGCTTGGTTGATAGATGAACTTCCTGCTCTTAGTATAGCTTTTGGGTGTGCTAAGGGAAAGAGTTTGATAAAAAATGCAAAAGAGCTTAGAGTAAAAGAGAGTGATAGAATTTCATCAGTAGTAGAAAATCTTAAAAAATGTTCTTTACATGTAGATGAATTTGAAGATGGTTATGAAGTAACTGGTGGAGAGTTTAAAGCAGCAGAAGTAGACAGCTATGGAGACCATAGAGTTGCTATGAGTTTTGCGGTAGCAGGACTTAAGGTTCCAATGAAAATAACAGATACTGAATGTATACAAACTTCATTTCCAAATTTTATAGAACTTCTTTCTGACTTAGGTAGTGTAATTGATGCAGATTAAACTTGCAAAAAGTTATGGTTTTTGTTTTGGAGTAAAAAGAGCAATTAAAATTGCAGAAAATACAAAAGATGCATCAACTGTTGGACCTTTGATACATAATAACGAAGAGATAAATAGATTACAAAACAACTTTAATGTAAATACCTTAAAAGACGAGAATGAAATAGAAGGTGTTAAAAGAGCCATTATTAGAACTCATGGTATCACTAAAAATGGACTTTTTACATTAGAAAAAAGTGGTGCTGAGATTATCAATGCTACTTGTCCATTTGTAACAAAACCCCAAAAAATATGTCAAAAAATGAGTGAAGAGGGTTATGATGTAATTATATTTGGAGATAAAAATCATCCAGAAGTTAAAAGTGTTCAAAGCTATGCAAAGAATGGTGCAAAAGTAGTTTTGAGTGTTGAAGATTTAAAAGAGCTAAAACTAGGCAAAAAAATAGCAATAGTCTCTCAAACAACCAGAAAAATTGAAGAGTTTATAAAACTTACAGCATATTTAGTTAGAAACTTCAAGGAAGTTAGGGTTTTTAATACCATTTGTAATGCGACATTTGAAAATCAAGATGCTGCAAAAGAACTTGCAATTGAAGCTGATGTTATGATAATAATTGGTGGTAAAAATTCATCAAATACAAAACAACTTTTTAGTATATCAAAAGAGTGTTGTAATGATAGTTTTTTAATAGAAAATGAAAAAGAGTTGAAAAAAGAGTGGTTTGAAAACAAAAAATTGTGTGGCATAACTGCTGGTGCATCGACTCCTGACTGGATAATTGAAAAAGTTATTGGAAAAATAAGTAAAATTAAAGTATAATAGTGCAATTTTATACAAACTAAGTATACCAGCTTAGTGCCACTTGTATAAAAATTAAAATTAATAAAAGGGTAAATAATGGTAAATGAGGCGAACGAGACAGTTCAATCTGAAGCTGTAGATGAATTAGAGGAGATGGATTTTGCAGCGATGCTAGAAGAGTCTTTCAAAAAAGATTCTGGAAGAGATGCACTAATTGATGGTGTTATTGTTGAAATTAAAGATGATGTTGCTTTAGTTGATGTGGGTAAGAAGTCAGAAGGACGTCTATACACATCAGAATTGTTAGATAGTGAAGGTAACTTAGCGTATAAAGTAGGCGATACAATCAAAGTTGTTATTTCTGGTTTCAGAAACGAACGTCCAAATGTTTCTCATAAAAAAGCGATTCGTAAAGAGCGTGTAAAATCATTTATTGCTGATTATAAAGAAGATGAAGATAAAATTTATGACTTAAAAGTTGTTGGTAAGAACAAAGGCGGTTTTATTGTTGAAGATGATAATTCAGTTGAGTTTTTCCTTCCACGTTCACAAGCAGCTGTAAGAGATATGAATGCTCTTATGGGTAAAAATGTAAAAGTTAAAATTATTAAGATAGATAAAGACAATGAGTCAATTGTAGTATCTAGAAAAAAATGTTTAGATGATGATAGAAAAAAGAGAAAAGAGATTGTTCAAGAGTTAATCGATGCTGATGAAGTTGTTGATGGAACAATTAAAAAAATTACAACTTACGGTATGTTTGTTGATATCGGTGGAGTTGACGGACTTGTTCATTATAGTGAGATAAGTTACAAAGGACCTGTTAATCCTAGTACTATCTACTCTGAAGGTGAAATTGTTCCAGTTAAAGCTATTAAGTATGACAAAGAAAAAAGACATCTTTCATTATCAATCAAAGCTGCTATGCCAGATCCTTGGGAAGAGATTAAAGATCAGTTAGATGTTGGAGATTCTATTCAAGTTGAAGTTAGCAATATTGAGCCTTATGGTGCATTTGTTGATCTTGGAAATGATATAGAAGGTTTCTTACATATTTCAGAAATTTCTTGGGATAAGAACATCAAACATCCAAAAGACTACATTAGTGAGAATCAAGAGATAGATGTTGAAGTTATTGAAATCAATTGTGATGAAAGAAGACTAAGAGTATCTTTGAAAAATATTCTTCCAAAACCATTTGAAGATTTCTTGAAAAACTACAAAACAGGCGATATTGTTAAAGGTGAAGTAACTACTATTACAAACTTTGGAGCATTTATCAAAATCGGTGGAATTGAAGGTCTTTTACATAATGAAGATGCTTCTTGGAACAGAAGTGATAAATGTAGAGAACTTTTAACAGCTGGTGATGAAATTGAAGTTAAGATCATTAAGATTGATGATATTAATGAAAAAGTATCATTAAGTAGAAAAGAGTTAGAAGATAGTCCAATAGCAAAATATGCTAAGAGTCATGCAAATGGTGATATCGTAACTGGTAAAATCAGAGATATAAAAGATTTTGGTGTATTTGTTGAGCTTGAAGATAATGTAGACGCTTTAATTCGTACTGAAGACTTGATTCCAAATGCTGAAGAAGAGTTAAAAATTGGTGATGATATTGAAGCAGCAATCTCTTTTATAGATGATAGAAAAAATCGTATTAGATTATCTGTAAGAAGATTATCTAAGCAAAAAGAGAGAGAAGTACTAAAAGAGATCAATAAAGAAGAGAAGATGACTCTTGGAG
>CBDLTN010000204.1:0-3412 GCA_965306065.1 uncultured Sulfurospirillum sp.
TTGATACAAGATAAGGTATATTATTTACTGAACTAAAAGATACTTTAGCATGACTTCGTGCAGTAAGAACAGGAGAGTTTTTTATATCTGTAAATCCATTTTGATTAAGATATTTTACAGTTGCGTAAAAACCTTGCTTTGCATTATCTACTATATTTGATGGAGCAGAATAGGGCATAGTAATCAAGTTTAGAAAATATACTAAATTATTAGAAGAGCTTGCACCCTCTTCATTGTTAGAACTGTTTATACTTTGCTTGTATGCTGATAGGTTAAAACCTCTATCTTTTAAGTTATCTGTATTAGTATAAAAGATATTGATTTTAAATTGTATTTGAGGATATTGAACATCTAAATCTTTAATATATTTTTTTAGTATATGAAACTTTTTAACAGTAGAGTTAAAACCTACACTATTAGTAGATTTTATGTAAGCAGATTTTATTTTATTGATTTTTAGAAGTTCTTGAACATCTTCATAAACTAAATGATTTAATTTAACAGTGTGATAAAACTCTTCTTTTTCTGGGTGCTTGATTTTATCTATATAGTAAAAACCTTGATTTTTAGTAAGTTGTAAATCTTTTAAAAATAACATCTTTTGAAATGCTGGGAGCATGACATAAGATTTAGATTTATCAGCTAATAAGAAAAGAATCTTATCATCTTTTATATCATGTGAAATTAAAATATTTATCTTATTTTGGTCAGCTACTATATTAGCAAACTCTCTTAATGTAACATCTACTTTATCAGCTTGTAGACTATAACAGACTAAAAGAAGTGTTAGAACCCTTTTTAGTATTCTTTTTATTTTTACCATTTTCTTTACCTCCGATTTGTAAGAAATTAAATGTATCTTTTTTAACAAGTACAAAGTATTTAATGAAACTTGGATTATCTATCTTGTAAGCAAAACTATCGTTATTATCTTTGATTATATTTGTGAGTAAAAGCTTAGGAAAATCAACTTTTTTATAAGTACAGATTTGTTTATAACAGTTTATTTCAAAGAGTTCTTTTTTATTTTTATCCTCTTCTAAAATCTCTGTATTAGCTTTTTTATTCTTAGATGTTTTTTTAACAGGTACATTTGATACAGTAGTAGAAACTTTAGTTATATTGTTATCTGTTGGAACTTCACTATTAAAACTATTTATAAACATAATGACAGCTATACCTAAGAAGAAAAGCATAAAAATACCAATATAGAGAAACTTTTGAACTACTGATTTAGAGTTGTTTTCTGCTCCTGATACATACATATTATAAATCTCTTCAACAGCTGGTATAGTAAAATCTTTTATTTTTCCATTCATAGCCATTCTAGAATTACGATATTGTGTATATCTAAATTTCTTAGTTGATAATCTAGCTGATGGAGGAATAGCTCTATAAAAATATTCTGCATTTGATTTATATTGAGTGTGAACTAGGCTTAAATCTTGTGTTATAAAAAACAAATCTTGGTGTAAGTGTCCATGATAAGTTAACCACCATTTTAGAACATCATCAACTTTAGAACCTAAGAAGTTATGAACTTCATCTATCGTTATAAGTACATTGTGTAGTTGAAACTCTTTTGCTTTAGCTATGAGCTTATCATCATCTTCTTTATTCATATACATTGCGTAGAGTTCAGAGAGTTTTACATGTAGATCATCAAAATCAAGTTTTTTAATTTTGTCAGTTTTTGAAAAGTCAAATTGATTTATATTTGTATATGCAAGTTCATAGTTATGCAGCGGTTTTGGTTTGAAGATTAAAGATAAAAGTTTAGTAAGCCAAGTTACCTTTGCAACATATACGAAGTACTTCCATAACTGATACATAACGTAGTATGTTTTTCCACTTCTTGGAATTCCGACTATGTATGTTATTGCCATTACTGTGTAATTACCATAGCAATTTTGAATAATGATTCTCTAATCTCTTTTAAAAGTTTAAAAAGTTTTTTAGAACCAATAAGTAAAAGTAAAGATAAAAGAATAGGTGCAAAAACAGTAAAAACATCTATAAATGCGTCCCAAATTCCCATTGACTCAACTACTTTTAAAGCCCAAGGAACAGCACCATTTACACCATCTGTAGAACTATTTGATAACTCTTCAATATATACTAATAAATCATGCATTTTATTATATAAAAGTTGATACAATAATAGATAACCAGCAACAATACCAACTTGAGAAACAATCAAAGCAACGTTTATAATCTTCATTAAAACTATAATAGTTACCTTTAAACCAATCATAACAGCTTCTTTTGTAACTAAAGCACCAACACCAGCAACTAAAGTCCCTGCACCAGCTAAAATAGGTAACATATTAATCCCTTGCTAATAAAGAAAAAAGTAAAGATATAAAACCAATAGTAAACATTACATAAGAAAACGTATACATATAACTTCTTGATTGACTAAGAGGAACACATGGGTCAATATCAATACTTTTTGTTAAATTTTCAGTAATACTAAAATCAAATGTTTTAGAACAGGAAGTTACATTTTTTTTAGTTAAAACAGTAGTTAAACCATTACCATTAAATAAATCAGACAATGTAGTAAATTGACTTTTTATATTGTCATAATCATTCATCATATTGTTATAAGTTTCATTCCAACTAGTCATTTCATTTTCAATATTATTAAAAGATGAAGATAAATCAAAATTGCTATCACTTATCAAACCTTTTTCTAAAATTTCATTTGACTTAATATTTTCTTGATTTGACTTTGTTAATTGTCTAGAAATATTATCAAGTCTTGAAGTCATTGGAGCAAAATCTATAGTATCTGTTGTTGTAGTTCCTACTGATGGTGTATTATCAGGTGTTGGAACTTGCACTACTGTTGTAGTTCCATCTGTTGCAGTAGACTCATTTATATTAACTGATGGTGTATTTGTAACCGTATTAGTTTTAGTTGTTGTTGTAATAATTGAACCATCATTTTGAATAGTAGGAGCAGAAACTTTTGCAACTTCTACTGGTACATCATTATATTGAGTTGGTTCTTTTAAACCATTAGTTTGACCTACTACTGAATTTTTTATTGAATTATTTGAAACTGATACAACATCAACAGAACCATCAGAGTTGCGGTGTAATACTCTTGTAATACCATCTTTACTTGTAACAGCTACATCTGTTTCAGAACGTGGAAGATAAACAACTGAACCAAGATTACCAGCACCACCCCACTTTTTAGCAAATTCATCATTATATGCTTTTACTGCATCAAAATTATCATTAACTTGTACAGGTTCATTTTGAGTTGGACTATCAGGTACTTGTGTAGTATCATTCATAACTATATCATTACTACTTGGAGTAGTTACTATTGTTACACCATCAAAGATAGTTTCACTTGTTAAAGGATTATTATCAGAATTTGAAGTGTTTTGTTGTAAAA
>CBDLTN010000205.1:0-3343 GCA_965306065.1 uncultured Sulfurospirillum sp.
ATAATGAAACAAAAGTTTATTTTATTTTTAACATTTATATTGCTCTTATCAATAAGTTTTTTTTTAATACTCCCGTACATAGAAAATCAAAAAGAGATAAAACAATATGCTTTTAAGATGAACTCTTTTGATGGAGAGGTATCTTTAAATGATTATGACGGTAAGTATAAAATTATCTTTTTTGGTTATATGTATTGTCCTGATATCTGTCCTACTTCACTCTCTCTTGTAGCAAATGCATTGAGTGTATTACCTAAAGAAGACGCAGATTTATTTCAACTAATATTTATAAGTGTTGATCCTAAAAGAGATAAACTAAAAGATTTAAAAGAGTATGCAAACTACTTTCATAAAGGTGCAATTGGAATTACTTCAAATGAATCATACTTAAAAGATATTGGTGCTAAATATGGAGCGTATTATGCAAAGGAGTATTTAAAAGACTCTAAAATAAACTACTCAGTTGCTCATACATCTTTTGTTTATATCATGGATAAAGATGGCAAGCTCATACATAAACTAAAACACTTAGAAAAAAGTAGTGATATTTTAGATGTTTTAAAAAATCTAAAATAAAATACACTTATAAATGGTTATACTTAAAAAAAATAAATAAGATAAAATTTATCTTATTTATAAACTACTACACAGTCGCACTTTTAGTCAAATGTTTTTTTATTATTCATTTCTTAACTTATAATAAATACAAAATATGCTTATAATGTTGGCTTACTTATAAATAGCTTTAACTAATTCAATTATTTATCTTTCGATTACATATTATCTGTTATCATAGAAGTATTAAAAAAGTGACGTTTTATTATATAAAAAGAAGGTGCTGTTGTGAAAAAGCTTTTTTTAATTATATTTTTAAGTACATTGTTATCTACTCTTAATGCAAGTGAAGAAAAAGTAGGCACTTATGAGAAACTTGGAAATTTTGTTTCACTTGATTTAATTTTTACAGATGAAAATGGTGTTACAAAAACTTTAGCAGAATTTATGGATAATAAACCAACTGTAATCTCTTTAAACTACTATAATTGTCCTGGTATTTGCGGACCTCAAATTGATGGTATATTAAAATCTTTAGATAAAATGCAACTTGTAGAAGGTAAAGAATATAAAGCTCTTACTATTAGTTTCTCTCCACAAGACACACCAGATATAGCAAAAAAAAGTAAAAAAAATCACTTAAATTTACTGCGAAAAGATTTTGATCAAAGTGCTTGGAGTTTCTTGGTTGCGAATGATAAAAAAATCATTGATACTATCACAAATGAATTAGGCTTTAAGTATAAAAAAATTACAAATAAACAAGGTTTTGTAGACTATATACACCCTGCTGGATTAGTAATCCTCTCTCCCAAAGGTAAGATAACTCGTTACCTTAGTGGTATAAAGTACTTGCATTTTGATTTAAAAATGGCTCTATTAGAAGCATCTGAAGGGAAAATAAGACCAACTATAGCTAAAGCTTTAGCATTTTGTTTTTCATTTGATCCTCAAAATAGTAAATATGTATTTGCAACAAATAAAATATTTGCAACAATCATATTTACTCTAGTATTTGGTTTGTTTATTTACTTAATATTAAAAGGTAGAAAAAAAGGAGAAAATTTATAATGGATAATGTACAAAAAAGTTTTTATGATAAAACTCACACTGTATTTGGTCATCATAATAATAAAATTTTACAATGGATTTTCAGTATAGATCATAAACGTATTAGTTTACTATATCTATTTGTTATGTTGTCATTTTTTGTAGTTGCACTTTTAGTAGCCTTATCAATGCGGTTAGAGTTATTTAGTCCTGGACAAGATTTTATGAGTCCTGACAGATATAATCAAGCATTTACACTTCACGGTGTGATTATGGTGTTTTTATTTGTTATTCCAGGAATTCCTGCAGCACTTGGAAACTTTTTGTTACCATTGCAGTTAGGAGCTAGAGATGTATCTTTTCCAAAACTTAATTTACTTTCTTGGTGGCTATATGCAATAGGTGCATTAATAGCAGTAAGTTCACTTTTTATTGGTGATGGTTTTGCTGATACAGGATGGACTTTTTATGCCCCATATAGTGTTAAAACTGGAACAAATGTTATTTGGGCACTGAGTGCTGCTTTTATACTGGGACTTGCTTCAATTCTTACAGGAATTAACTTCGTTGTTACAATTCACAGACTTAGAGCTCCTGGTATGGGGTTTTTTAAAATGCCACTTTTTGTTTGGGGTTTGTATTCAACTTCATGGATTCAAATTCTTGCTACTCCTATTGTAGGAATATCCTTGATTATGGTTATCTTTGAGAGAACATTTGGCATAGGTATTTTTGATCCTGCAAAAGGTGGAGATCCTGTTTTATTTGAACATATGTTTTGGATATATTCTCATCCTGCCGTTTACTTAATGATACTTCCTGCTTTTGGAATTGCATCTGAGATTGTTCCTACTTTTTGTAGAAAACCTATTTTTGGTTATCATGCAATTGCAATTTCAAGTGCTATGATTGCTGGTGTTGGTTATCTTGTATGGGGTCATCATATGTATACTTCAGGTATGTCAGATACTATAAAATTGGTTTTTTCAATTTTAACATTTTTTGTAGCAGTTCCAACCGGTGTCAAATTTTTTGATTGGATTGCAACCATGTATAAAGCTTCTATAGATTTTAAAGCCCCTATGGTTTGGACAGTTGGTACTTTTGTGACATTTATCATAGGTGGGCTAACAGGTGTTATGCTTGGAGCAGTTGGTCCTGCTGTATACTTTCACGATACTTACTTTGTAGTTGCTCATTTTCATTATACAATTCTAGGTGGTGTTGTTTCACTTATGTTTGCTGGCTTTCATTATTGGTTTCCTAAAATCACTGGAAAAATGTATAGTGAAAAACACGCTATAAGAGCATTTTATCTATTTTTCATAGGTATAAACGTATTATGGCTACCAATGCTTATAGGTGGTGCTATGGGTCTTCCAAGAAGATATTTCGATTATCTTCCTGAGTTTGAAATATATCATAAAACAGCGACTGTTGGCTCTTGGATTATAGCTATTGGACTTATTTATATGTTTATAAATCTTTATAGAGGTTGGAGGCATGGTGAGAAAGCACCTGCAAATCCTTGGAATGCAACTACTTTAGAGTGGCAAATACCTTCACCTCCACAATTAGAAAACTTTGGAACTATTCCTTATGTTGATTTTAATCCATATGAGTATAAAAAAGGGGAACCCGTTCATCGTTTTGACTTATCAGTAAAGGAGGAAAAACCTCATGAGTAATGTAACTTCAACCGAGCCAGAAATCATCTATGATAAAGAAGGAAATCCTC
>CBDLTN010000206.1:0-3309 GCA_965306065.1 uncultured Sulfurospirillum sp.
GCACGACCTTGCCAAGGTCGGGGTCGCGAGTTCGAACCTCGTTTCCCGCTCCATTGTTTTTTTCTTATTATTTACAACATTGTCACTTGCAAAATCTATTAATATACTGCCTCATTACTGTGTTGATGAAAATTTAAAACTTAAATCAAATTTTTTTGGTGCAAAAGAGATTTTTGAAGTATTAACTATCCCAAAAACTCAATCTACTTTTACAATACCATCTTTACATGTAAAAAGTCCATTTGAAAAAAATGGTTACAAAGTAATAGACTCTCCTACTGGCGTAGTGACATTTGAGCGTTTTTGTAATCTTGCAGGAAAAAAAGATGAAATTGCAGAAGCCGTCTTAATTGAATTTGAAAAAACATACCCTTGTATAGATATAGATTTACCTTCAATATCAACTCGTTCTGTTTTGCCATTTGATTTTAAATCATATGAGCTTATTAAAGTAGAGTTGAAACAAAATGCCTTGAGAAAAAGAAGTTCTTCATTTAAAGCTGTCTTTAAAACTCCTAATAAAGAAAAAAGTATCTACTTTAAATTTAATATTAATGCATATGTAGATGTTTTTAAAGCAAAACATAAATTATATAACGATAAAATTCTTTCAAAGAATGATTATGAAAAATTATCAGTAAAAATTGATAAACTTCCTTCAAAAGTCATTACATGTAATATGCCAAAAAATCTTATGAGTAAAAATTATATTAGTGCAAACTCGATTTTGACTATGAATAAATTTGAGCATAAAAAAGATCTCTTAAGAGGTACAGATATACAAGCATATATAAGAGATGGTATGCTTGTATTACAAACTGAAGCAACTCTCTTAAAAGATGCTAATGTTGGCGATATAGTAAAAATTAAAACAGATAAGGGAAAACTCTTTAGAGCAAAGCTTATCTCAAAAAATAAAGCGATAATATTAGAATGAAATTAATAATAGGAATTAGTGGTGCAAGTGGTGTTAATCTTGCACATAGATTTATAGAAAAATTACCCAAGCATATTGAAACTTTCATAATAGCCTCACAAAGTGCAAATATAGTTTTAAGAAAAGAACAAAATCAAACTATCTTAGATAATAAAGATATAGGAGGCATAACAGCTTCTGGATCATTTAAATGTGATGCAATGGTCGTTATACCATGTAGTATGAATACTTTAGCAAAAATAAGCTGTGGTATAGCAGATAATCTGCTTACAAGAACAGCCTCGGTAATGCTTAAAGAGAATAGACCTCTTCTTTTAGCTCCTAGAGAGATGCCATTTTCTGCAATTGCTCTAGAAAATATGTTAAAACTATCTCGTCTAGGCGTTAGTATAGCACCACCAGTAAGTGCGTATTATGCAAAGACTAAAACTCTTGAAGAGATGGAAGATTTTTTTATTGGAAAATGGTTTGACCTCTTGGGGATAGATCATGAACTTTTTAAAAGGTGGGAAGGATGAGTAAAAGAGTAGCAATTTATCCAGGAACATTTGATCCTGTAACCAATGGACATATTGATGTTATATCACGTGCTTGTGCTATTTTTGATAAAGTCTATGTAGCCATAGCTCAATCAGAGACAAAAAAACCTATGTTTTCATTGGAAGATAGAGTAGAGATGGTTAAACTAGCAACCAAAGATATTGAGAATGTAATAGTTATTTCTTTTTGTGGGCTTTTAGTAGATTGTTGTAAAAGAAATGGTGCAAAAACTATATTAAGAGGCTTGCGGGCTGTAAGTGACTTTGAGTACGAACTTCAAATTGGTTATGCAAATGCTTCATTGGATAAGAGTATTGATACTGTGTATCTCATGCCAAGCTTAGAAAATGCCTTTATAAGCTCTACAGTTGTAAGAGATATTATAAGACACCAAGGTGAGATATCACACTTAATTCCAAAGGAAGTTGACACATATGTACATAATATTTGAAGGAATTGATACAACAGGAAAGAGTACTCAAGTAGAACTTTTTGCTTCTAGACATAAAAATATTGTTACTACAAAAGAACCTGGTGGTACTAAAGTTGGAGTTAAACTTCGTGAGATTCTATTAGAGAGTGATGAAAAGCTTGGAGTCAATGCAGAACTTCTACTTTTTTTATCAGACCGAGCAGAGCATTATGAAAAAGTTGTAAAACCTGCACTAAAAGAGAACTATGTTATAAGTGACAGAGGTTTGATTTCTGGTATCTCTTATGCTTTGGCAAATCATCCTGAACTTGACCGTGATTTTTTATTACATGTAAACAAATTTGCATTAGATGGAAACCTACCAGATAAAGTTATACTTTTTAAAACAAACTATGATTTGATTACATCAAGACTTGGCAATAAAGAGAAAGATACGATTGAGAAAAGAGGAATAGAGTACCTTTTAAAAGTACAAGACTTGATGAAAGAGACTTTGGATGCTTTACATGTAGAGTATTTAGAAATAGACTCAGCCGATACAATAGAAAATATATACAAACAAATAGAGGAATTTATATATGGTTAATCCACTTAGAGGAATGAAAGATACAGTTGGCGAGTTTAGTGCAAAATATACATATTTTATTGAAAACTGTTCACGTATAGCAAAAAATTATGGTTTTAATTTTATAGAGACTCCTATACTTGAAGAGACTGCACTTTTTAAAAGAAGTGTTGGTGAGAGTAGCGATATTGTTGGTAAAGAGATGTATCAGTTTATCGATAAGGGTAAAAATGATGTTTGCATGCGTCCTGAAGGAACTGCTGGTGTTGTTAGAGCATTTATTACTCAAAAATATGATAGAGCTGGTGGAGTAAAGCGTTTCTTTTATCATGGCCCAATGTTTAGATACGAAAGACCTCAAAAGGGAAGATTAAGACAGTTTCACCAACTAGGAGCAGAGACTTTTGGAGTAGAAGACGTTAAAGAGGATGCTATGATAATCCTTATGCTAAAAGATATGTTTGACTTTTTTAGTATTGGTTATAGACTACAACTTAACTCTTTGGGATGTCCAGAGTGTATGCCTCCATATAGAGAGAACCTAGTTAACTTTTTAGATGAAACTGATGGACTTTGTGAAGATTGCCTTAGAAGAAAAGTTACTAATCCAATAAGAGTGTTAGATTGTAAAAATGAAAACTGTCATAAGCTCTTAGAAAATGCTCCAATGTTACTTGATAATTTATGTTCTACATGTAAAAATGATTTTGCGGAATTAAAGAGTATATTAGACGAGTTTGGTGTAGAGTATGAGATAGATACTAAACTGGTTCGTGGACTTGATTATTATAACAAAACTGCCTTTGAATTTGTAAGTGATGGTATAGGTGCTCA
>CBDLTN010000207.1:0-3288 GCA_965306065.1 uncultured Sulfurospirillum sp.
CCTCCACGGTGTATCAATTCACCTACTTCTCTTGGTTTACACTCTTCCCCATTTTCGTTTACAACGTATATTTCAACATCAGGAATTGGTTTTCCTATAGAATCAGGACGAATTTTAAGCTGGCTTGGATCAAGATAAGTAGAACGAAAAGCCTCCGTAAGACCATGCATAGAATAGAACTCTGCATTAGGATAATGAGATTGTATATCTTGTCTCATTTTTTGAGTTAACTTCCCACCACTACTTGTTATCTGTCTTACATTTGATAGTAGTTTCGCATTTGGAATTCTCATACTTTCATCATCAAACATTTGAGTAATATGAATAGGCATAAGAGGTATAATAGTTACTTTATCATTTAAAATATGATTGAAAAAATCAGTTGAAAGAAGCATGCTATGAACAGCAAGGGTAGCTCTTTTATAAACTGTGCAGCAAATTTGATTCAAACCATAGTCAAAAGTAAACGGTAGTATACCTGAGATAACATCTTCACTTTTTATATCCAAATATTGAGATGCAACTCTAGCACTGTCTACTAAGTTTCTATGAGTTATAACTATACCTTTTGGAGAACCAGATGATCCTACACTATAAGTTATCACTGCATTTGAGTGTCCACCGATATTGCACTCATATTTTTTTGTACAACACTTATATATCTCTTCAAAAGAGACCATATTTTTTCTTGTTGTCTCATAAGTGATAATAGTACCATCAAAATCAACCTCATCAATATTTTTCAATTTTACCTTATCTGTTATAATACACTTTATACCACAATCATTGACAATATGTTCAACTTGTTCAGGTTTTAAAAGTCTTGAAATAGGTACAAAAATATAATCTGTTGACATAACAGCTAAAATTGCTATAACTTGTTGAGCTCCTTTATGAGAATAAATTCCCACACGACTTCCTTTTGGCAGTTCAAGCTCACTAAGATAATGTGCAACTTGATTTACTTTAGTATAAAGTTCTCTATATGTTAGTTTATTATCTCCATCTATTACAGCTATATTGTCTGGCGATTTTCTATTTGCTTTTTCTATCAGTGCTCTCATACAGTTAATTGACATCTTTTATCCTTTTATCATCTAATGCATTCATACCTAATGTCCAAATATCATAATTTGAATCAAGAAGTATTGATGGTGTTGCAGTTGTATTTAATACTTTTTTATAAAAAAACTGTACAATTGCTTCTACTTCATCATAACTCAAAACTTTTGTTATACCGCCGGTTAAAACTATACTTTTTAGCATATGTAAATCCAATGTTATATACAAAGGATTGTGTGTTGAAACTTTACATAACACTAAAAATATAGAGAGTTGCATCAAAATTCTTGTAGCTTTTTCACTCTCTTCTTCAAGTATGTTTTCTGTTACATTAAGATAGTTAAGTAGCTCATAAACAAACTCATTATTCTTTGCAGCAAATATAAGACTCTCTTTTGATTTATAAACCCCAAGTTTTTTAAATACTAGCCTATCATATTCACTGTTAGTTACCATATTATCACGTGCCAAATCTTTTGAATAATGTATATCTGTTGTAGCTCCACCAATATCTACAACTATAAAAGGATTAATTACTTCAAATCTTGCGTCAATAAGAGCTAAAGATTGATTTACTATATAAGGTGTAGAGTATATTTGATTTGAAGTTAGCTCATAGAGCTCTTTTATATCTTCTTTACCAACTATATCTTGCTGATAAAGGTTTGTAAGATACTCTTTTAAACCCTCTTCATGTACTTTTAGTTTATTAGTAATAATGTTATCTAAAACAGTTAAATTTTCTATGTTTTCACTTAAGTATTTTGCATCTTTTTTACTTCCAACATAAACCACATTGTTATAATTAAGTTTTTCTAGATAATCAAAAAGTTTTTCATCATACAAGCCACCTATACTATCAATACCACCAACAATGATAACAACATCTAACAGATCTCCAGGCACCGTGCTCTGATCTACATTATGATACAACACTGTATCTATTATATTTATTCCTGAATTAAATGCTATATTTTTTGAATACTTTAAACTAAAAGAATTTGTTACACCAATAATAAGAGTACTAAGTCCTCCATTAGCTGATGAGCAAATATGCACATCTTGTTTATCGTATTTAGTTATAGTATCACCAAAACATGAACTTAAATCATTAAAAATTGTTTTATTAAAATTTCTAAATTGCTGTTTTACACCTTCTTCAGAGCTAATCTTAAAGTAGGTACTTCCAACATCTATAAGTAACTTACTCATGCATAACTCCTATATCCTCTACTATTTTGTTAATAACTGCTGTTTTATCTTCGCTTAGTTTTACTTTTGATTTCTCATACGCAAAACACTTATCACTTATAGGCATATTACCCTTATCTATAATACGAATATTGCTATGTTCATCTCTTATTGTTACAACTTTATTGTGATTAATGATATGTGGTGAAAAAGGAACATCAATAATACCATTTTTGATAGAGTTAAATACTTTTCTCCAAAGAGTATCTGCACTATCGTTGAAAACATCTTCCATGATAGAGTGAATCTCTTCAGTTAAATTTTCTTCTTCCTCTTCATCTGTAATAGCAGGAAGTCCTTTTAACATCTCAAATGTGTACTTTGTATTAGCGACTGATTGTGCATTACACTGCATAGTTGGGATACCAAATGCTTCATCTCTAGTTTTTATGATTATCTTATCTGCTCTTACAAGAGATGCTATAAACGAACTTGTATTTATAAGTGAATCAGAAAACTCTTTGTTTCTTGGAAATGCTCCCATCCATTGGTGATATACTAGATTTATAGTTGCATCTTCTACACCTATTTTTTTAGCATAATAGTCAGCCATTTTTCTTATTACATTTGCCATAACTGCATCTTGATTAACTGAGCCTGTTTGAGAAAAACTAACAGAAAACGACTTTACTCCCTCTTCTAGTGAAAGTAACATCTCTAAAAGCTGTATTACTATAGTTACACAAGGAGGAACAAGTGTTGCTGTTAGTGGTCCAAATGACTCTCTGTTTATAGGCTCATTCAGTCCTGAATAGTTTGCACAAACTCTCTCTACATACTTCCAATACAAAAAGGCTTTATCAAGTGGAAAGTTTTTAGAGTATGGAAGCAAATACGTAATAGGTCCACCCTCAATCTCAAAAATTCCACTTGCAAGTGCTGTTTCTATAAGTAACCTTGCATCTGGTGTTCCATGTCTTAAGCTTACTGGACGGTTAAAGTGAGTTATCATCTTTCTTGTGGTTCTATATACAT
>CBDLTN010000208.1:0-3245 GCA_965306065.1 uncultured Sulfurospirillum sp.
GTGCCATTTTTATCGCTTCTGGACGTGTACCAAAAACTATTAGAACTTTTTTCATAATATCCTCTTATACTCTGAAATAACTTTTTTTGCTATTGTATTCCAGTCAAAATCTTTTTTGACTATTTCACAAGCATTTTGCCCCATTTTTTTATAATCCGAGCTTAATAGTAAATCTATTTTTTGTGCTAAATCTTTAGGATTTTTTGGTTCGCAAAGATAACCAGTTATATCATCTTTTACAAGTTCAGGTATACCTCCAACAGTAGTTCCTACAATTGGAAGTGAAGCTGCCATAGCTTCAAGACCACTTATACTGGTAGCCTCCATTAAAGATGGCAAGATAGAGATATCTGAAGCACTATAATACTCTATTATCTCTTCATGTTTTTTTGCCCCAAGCATAAAAAATCTGTTTTTAAAGTTTTTTTCCAAAATAGATTTTATCTCATTAAATTCTTCTCCATCTCCAATAAAAAGTAGTTTTATATTTTTATTTTTTAAAAACTCTGTTGCTTGAGCTAAGTATTTAACACCATTTTTCCAAACCATTCTTCTTGTAACTATGGCTAAGATATCTTCATTTTTTAAATCAAACTCTTTTCTAATTCTCTCTCTATGTATTAAATTTCGTTCAAATTTTTCACTGATTACACCGTTTGGTATATAAGTTTTTATCGCTTTAACTTCAAAAGGAACTTCAAGTAACTCTTCACTTGGTGCTAAAAAGAGTTGTGGTTTTTTGAATAGTTTTTTTAAAAGAGGGATACGGTATCCTCCTTTTTTTATTCTTTTTAAGTAACCAGATGTATGATTTGTATAAACTAAAGGGATCTCTTTTATATTGTAAAACTCTAAAGGTCTCATTCCGTGTATATGGATTAAATCAGGGTTTATCTTTTGTAAATTTTTCTTTATGTAACTATTTATTTGGAAACCATAACTCATTCCAATAAATTTAAGATCAATCCTATATACATCCATTCCATCAATCTTTTCAAATAGCTCTCTTCCTTCAACTGCTCTTGTTATAACAGTTACTTTACAACCACTATTTATTAGTGCTCTTGAAAGTTCATAAACATGAGCTGTTATTCCGCCTACAATAGGAACGAAATCTAAAGATACCATCAAAATATGCATTTACTTCTCCAAACTTTTATATACTTTTATTGTTTTTTCTACCATTTGTTCAAGGGAAAAATTGTTTTTAACATAGTTAAATCCATCAAACTTCAGTTTTTTTGCCTTTATTATATGTTTAGCAAAACTATTTTCATCACCTATCTCTACAAAATATCCATTTTCATTTTCTTCTATTATATCTAATACTCCCCCGTGATTTGTCGCGATTACTGGAGTATTTAGTGCTAATGCTTCAGCAACACTTCTGCCAAAACTTTCTGGTTTTTTTGAACTACTTGTTACAACATCACTTAAATGATAAATTTCAGCTACTCTGTTTTGGCTTCCTGTAAAGATTACATTTACATTTAATGTTTTGACTAAATTTTTAAGCATATTAAAATATTTTTGTTTATCTTCTCTAATTCCCCCAACTATTAATCCAACAGTATTTGGAATCTCTTTTTGAGTAATAGCAATACCCTTTATAAATGTTTCTAAGTCTTTTAGTTGGGTTATTCTTCCCACAGTCGAAACAACAAATTTATTATTTAACTCAAATTTGTTTTTAAACTCTTTTATAAACTTTTCATCAAGATTTTTAGGATTAAATTTTACTAAATCAATTCCTCTAGGAATGATAGTGATTTTTTCTTTTTTTGCATCATAATGTTTTTGTATATACTTTTTTATAGATCCACTAACACAGATTATATGATCTGCATTAGTCATTATTTTACTATAAGAACTTACAGAATTAAAACCATGCACTGTAGAAACTATTGAAATTTTCAAACTTTTATTTGCAAAGTAAACAAGCCAAGCAGGAACTCTGCTTCTTACATGTAAAACATCAGGATCTAATTTTTTTAAAATTTTTCTTAATCCAAAAACTCTCCATATTGCACTAAAAGGATTTTTACTACAAACATCAAAGCGTATATGTTTTGAGCCTTCATTTTCTAATTGCTCTACAAGCTTTCCGCCATTACTTATGACAATAGATTCAAATCCTCTTTTTACAAGTTCTCTTCCAAGCTCTACTGTACCTCTCTCAACTCCACCTTCGTTAAGTTCTGGTAAAAGTTGAACTATTTTCAAGAAAAAACCTTTTTTGTGTATTTTTTAAAATTTATTTTTCTATTTTGGTTAGCTATTTTACCATCAAATATATGAAGAAAATTATTTGTTTCCAAAGTTTTTGTCATTTTATAAAATTTATTTTCTTTTTGATTATTTATTGGTAAAACTTCTACAAAAGAGTCACCAAAACTGACAGCTTCACTTATCATTGAAGTTGAATCTATAGTGATAAAAACGTATTTACACGTATTTAAAAAATCTGCAATTGGATTGAGTTTGTTTTTTGAAAAGATTACACTGTACTCAAAACCGTAACTTTCTATTAGCTCTTCTATTTTTTTGGGTGTTCTTGGTGAGGTGGTTATAGCAATATCATAATCACTAAATTTATCTTTTATATAATCTAATTGTTTTTTTAATACTTCTGTTGACATCTTATAGACTGAATTATCTCCTCCAATTATGATGCCAATTGATTTTTTTTCTGATTTATAAATATTTTTAGGTTCTATAAAACTAAAATTTGCTGGAATTTCAATAATATTTTCTTGTTTAGGGGGATTATCATGATTTTGTGCGAAAATATAATCAAAATTGTATCTATAGCCTTTGGGAAGCATGAGTACAATGGATTTTAGATTATGGATTTTACTAAGTGTTTTATTTGCATAGTATGTGCTTGAACCTGTTGAGACTATAAGATCATACTTGTTTAGAATATCTTTACATGTAAAGATTCTTTTATTATATATATGCAAAAAATCAAGAAGATATGAGAAGGGCTTAAAAAAACTATTTTTAAAGTTTACATGAATAATATCAAACTTCGCATCTAAATATTTTGCAAAAGCTATTGATTGATTTTCGTGTCCAGCTCTCTTATCACTTAGTATAAGAATTCTCAACTAAGCCTCCAGCGATTATGCATCCAAAACCATTGTTCGGGATACTCTCTTATTACCTCTTCAAATACATCATTGTATTTTTGAGTCATTTTTTTTATTTTTTTGCTTTTATCATTTTCTTCTTTTGCTGTGTAC
>CBDLTN010000209.1:0-3223 GCA_965306065.1 uncultured Sulfurospirillum sp.
GGCTATAACAAAGCACACTAGTAATGTTTTAATAACAGTAGAAATCGTCATTACATCTAACTTCACTAGACCAATCGCATTAAAAACGCATAAGAAAATTGTGTAAAATAAAAACATCCCAGAAAGGATGTTAATGACTATTGAACATTTTAAGTTTTCATTATGTTTCATGTTTACCTCATTTTTTTTAAGATACTGCTTCGAACTGCTTTAGATAATCTAAAAGCGGAGTATAGAGTGGCTGAATGCCTCTTAATATAACATCATCTACACCTTTACCATGTGATGCATCCCATTCAGCAATATAAATTTGGAAGCCTTCTAGAAGTAATGTTTCTATTAACTTTAATTCAGACATAAGTACTTGTGTGTTCTCCTTCTTATCAGCATCGTATCCAATAATAATTACTTCGATTCCCAATTCTTTTAAAGTAGATACATCATTTAAAATAGAGCTGAAATTGCCTACTCCAGGTACACTTGCGCAAGCAAGTCCTTCTTCTTCTACAACAACGTGTTGCTTTTTTTCTCCTTCAGTAGCAAATAGAAACTTTGTTTGATATGCAGGAAATCTGTAAGATATTTCACATGGAGGCTTTGAACCTCTTGAGTACACATTCTTAAAGATTTTTTCAGTATCCGTTTCATCTTCAAGCTTCTCATAAACACTTGTAAACCACTTATACTTACCACCTTTGCTTTCATCAAGTCTAATACGTAAAGCAAAAATTTTTCCATTCACATCGTATTGAGGCATGATAACACCTTGTGCACCAGTAAATGTCCATGATAATTCTTTCTTATTCTGATAATTTGACTCTTTAAGATAGAAACCAGGAATACCTTCAAGATCACCAAACTTTAAATATAATTGATTGGCAATTTGTTTTCGTGTCTTATTTCGTCGATTCAAAGACACTTCCTCATAAGGGGTTAACGGTTCCTTTCTTTTCTTCTTTTTAATTATGTTTGAAAGATTATATCCTGTAGGTGGTAATGATTTGAAATTAGAACTCTCAAGTAAATTGTCATCCCATCCCTCTTCATAAAAGTTTTTTCTATGATAGTCTTCTAAATGGAGTAACTCTAATAAAGCTCTATACACAGCATCTCTTCTATCAATTGATGCTAATGTATATTTTTCATTACAAACTCTTCTTTTTGAACTCTTAGCTTTATAATTCTTTGAGACTTTGATATTATTATCAATCCCCATTCGATTAAATCTTTTAGCTCTTTGATGTACTTCTTCATAAAATACAACACCTTGGTCAGATTCATGTGACATTGTATAATACTCTCCATCAGTTCCTGCAATACTTTGTGCAGATGTTCTACGACATCCAATAAAAATAAAATCTTCATCTGGGCCATCATCAAATGAATAAGTACTGGTACTTGAAAAACACCAATCAGGTTTACCACAGATTGGGCAAGGATTGTACTTGGTAACTTTGGTCATTGATGGACTTCCGATTCTTTCATATTTCATATAAACCTCCTCTCATTATTTACTCTTCATAATTCTTTAATTAGACTTATGTAGTCCCACTTTGGGCCTGTGAGCAACCCTAAAAATAGGCATAAAAAAAAGTCTATCCTAAATATGGATAGACTTATAGCCCTCAAATATAGTGCCACTCAAACAGGTGGACTCTTAATATATAAAAAAATAATCTTACTATATACTATATGTTATCATGCTAGATTTGTTTCTACAACAGCAAAACCAATTTATTTCTTTATAAAAATAAAAGCCTACATATGTAGGCAATTACTTTGCAGTACTTAGTTGAATTTCAGTGCTCTTTTACGTTCTAAGTATTTTGTATATTCATATGATCTACTTTCATACCACTTGGTCAATCCTGAAATAGCAGCTCTAAATCCTATAACTTCAAGGATAAGCAAACTTAACTTACATACATCAAATAACCAAGCTTCTGCATTAGGGTGCATACCATAATGCGACATACTAGAAATACCTGATAACTTCAAAAGAATGTTAACTTGTACATCAAAAAACAACGATACTACATCAAACAAAAACTCCATAAACTCCTCCTTATTTTAAGACGAAAAAAAAAGCCTATCCAAATATGGACAGACTTCTTGCGTCTCTTATATAGTGCCACTCTTTGGTGGACTTAAAATATTATAAAAAAAATAATTTATATATTAAAATTATACCAATAAATTATCTTCTATACAAGTTTAACACATATACTCCTTTGCTAGTCTATATGAATAATAGTAAGATACTCCAAATGAGATAATACTTAGTAAATAGTATTTCCTTAATCCAAAACTTAAAGAAAGTAATAGAAATGAAATGAATAGAACCATGAGTTCTATAAAGGTTGAAACTGATTTGATTTTTTCAATATTACTGCTATCACTCGTATCTATTACTCTATTCATATAGTCTCACCGTGCTCATTTTACTAGATTTATCTTTAATGCCATGAGCAATACCAGTTCTCATTTTAAAAAACTTTAAAAGTTTATCAGCGTTCTTAAATATGATAATGTTCGCGTGCTCCATATTCTTTTGTTGATATAAAAGTTTTACTGGATACTTCTTTATTTCTGCTATATCAATCTCATCGAATTCAAATATTTCATATGTACTATTACTCGTCACTTCCCTGATTTCATTCAATGTATTCAAACCCCCGTAGTTTTGTATATGGTATTCTTGAAATTCCATGTTTAGTATCTGATAATTTAACAACTTTTAAACAACTACACTCACAAAAATCATCAAGAAGGTTTGCATCAGCAACAAAAAGAAGATAATCTAGATTAATTTTATTACCAATTAAATCATAGATTTCTGTTGCATGATAATAGTCCTCTACTAAGAGTATAACCTCCGAACTTACCTTTGATAAATCTTTTATCCACTCAATAAGATTATCAACTCTTTGGTCACGCCTAACTGAAAAAAACGTTATTTGGTTATTGTTTGTTAGTCGGATTGAAGTAAATCTTTTAAAGAATTCTTTTTTCTTTAATGGTTCTTTATAGAGTGGTAATCTATGTTGATAATTTATTTGCATTTGATTAAGAGATAATTTTGCAAACACTGAACCTAAATTGCTTAAATCAAGTTCCTTAATCTTTTGAGCATTAATTTTACATTTACTCTTAACATATTTTTGACCTGCAGTTGTTAAAATAACAATGTTAAGTTTTCTATTAATATCTTTGGAATATATTG
>CBDLTN010000210.1:0-3182 GCA_965306065.1 uncultured Sulfurospirillum sp.
TGCAGGTGGAGGAAGATACGATAGACTTGTAGAGTTCTTAGATGGTCGCCCTACTGCTGGAGTTGGATTTGCTATGGGGATTGAACGTCTTATGGATTTAGTTGTTATGCCTGAAAATAAAAAAGAAGGTTACTATATAGGTGCAATGAGTGATGATGCACTTAAAAAAGTAATGAAATTAGTGATTGAATTAAGAAAAAGTAATGTAGTTCATACACAATATGTAAGTAAAAGTATCAAAGCTCATATGAAAGCTGCTGATAAAGTGAATGCAAAATACTTTGTTTGTATAGGTGATAATGAACTTCAAAGCAAAACTTATGTTGTAAAAGATTTAGATACGAAAGAAGAAAAAAGCGTTGAATTACGGGATTGATATTTGGGGAAATGATAACTATATCATTGATGAAGGAAAATTAAAATTAAATATATTAAGTCAGCCTGCTCTAATTGATATGGTAAAAGATGTTAGAAAAAATGGACATACTGGTCCTCTTCTTCTTCGTTTTCCTCATCTTATAAGCAAACAGATTGACCTCATATATAATCATTTTCATAGAGCAAGAGAAGAGTTTAAATATAAAGGAAGTTTTCAAGCACTATATCCATTAAAGGTAAATCAATATCCAAACTTTGTAAAAAACATTGTAAAACTCGGTGAAAAATATAATTATGGATTAGAAGCAGGTAGTAAAGCTGAACTTCTTTTAGCGATGGCTTATAACAATCCAACTGCTCCAATTACAGTAAATGGTTTTAAAGATAAAGAGATGATAGCTCTTGGTTTTATTGCTTCAGAGATGGGCTATAATATAACTCTAACTATAGAAGGGCTAAATGAGCTTGAGACTATCATTGTAACTTCAAAAAATCGTTTTGGATGTGTTCTTAATATAGGTTTAAGAGTAAGGCTTCATAGCTCAGGAAGTGGAGTTTGGGCAAAAAGTGGAGGCATAAACTCAAAATTTGGATTAACATCTACTGAGCTTATAAAAGCAGTAAAACTACTTGAAGAAAACTCATTATCTGATAAATTTACTATGATTCATTTTCATATAGGCTCACAAATTACTGAAATTCCTCCGGTTAAAAAAGCACTTCGTGAAGCTGGTAATATATATGCTGAACTTAAAAAACTTGGTGCTGTAAATCTTAACTCTATTAACTTAGGTGGAGGTTTAGCTATAGAATATTCTCAATATGAAAGTACACTTCATAGGAACTACACCCTTAGTGAATATACAAATGATGTTATTTATCTTTTAAAAGAGATTGCACTAAAAAAAGGTGTAGAAGAACCTGATATATACATTGAATCAGGAAGATATATAGCAGCTCATCATGCTGTTTTAATAGCTCCTGTGTTAGAGCTTTTTTCAGGAGAATATACAGAAGAAAAACTTATAAAAAAAACCAACCCTCCATTAGTACAAGAACTTTATGATCTCTACACAACTATTAACAAGAACAATGCTTTAGAATACTTGCATGATAGTATAGACCATATGGAATCTCTTCTTACTTTGTTTGATTTAGGTTATATTGATCTTCAAGATAGGTCAAATACAGAGGTGTTAGTCAATTTAATTATAAAAAAAGCTGTTATACTTCTAAAAGATAAACATTATAAAGAATTACTTTCTATCCAAGATAGAGTTCAAGAAAGATATTTAGTAAACTTTTCTATTTTTCAAAGTATGCCTGATTTTTGGGGACTAAATCAGCATTTTCCTATCATGCCTATTGATATGTTAAACGAAAAACCTTCTCGTTCAGCATCAATATGGGATATAACTTGTGATAGTGATGGAGAAATAAGTTTTAACCCTAAAAAACCTCTATTCTTACATGATGTAGACTTAAGCAAAGATGACTATTTTTTAGGATTTTTCTTAGTAGGTGCTTATCAAGAAATTTTAGGAATGAAACACAACCTTTTTACCCACCCTACTGAAGTATCTATAAAGATAAATAATGATGGGTATGAGATAGAAAGTTTAACAAAAGCACAAAGTATTTCTGATATATTTGAAGATTTGGATTATAGTATAGATGAGATAAAAAAGAATTTGATAACTAAAGTAAAAAAATCAAATCTTATACAAAACAATATAAAAAGTCAAATATTAAATGAGATTGATACGTTACTTTTTGACAACGGTTATTTAAAAAATGAGGAGTACAGATGAGCCATGCATCAATTTGGCAAATAATAAAAGAAGATTTTACCCAACCAATAAAAAATGATCCTGCATTAAATTCAAAATTTGAATTATTTTTTAATTATCCAGGTGTTTGGGCATTAGTAAACTATAGGTTTGCACATAAGTTATACAAAAATAAATTTAGACTCTTAGCACGATTTATTATGGGTGTGACACAATTTGTAACAAATATTGACCTTCATCCAGCAGCAACTGTAGGAAGAAGAGTCTTTTTTGACCATGCATTTGGTGTAGTTATAGGTGAAACAGCCATTATAGGTGATGATGTTCTTATATACCAAGGTGTAACTTTAGGTGGAGTAAATTTAAATAGAGGTGAAAAAAGACATCCTACAGTTCTTAGTGGAGCCGTTATAGGAGCTGGTGCTAAAGTCTTAGGTGATATCACTATAGGGCATAACTGCCGAATAGGATCTAATTCAGTAGTTGTTAAAAATGTACCTGATGAATCAACTGCGGTTGGAATTCCTGCTCGTGTTATTACTAAAGGGCGTGATAAAAACCCTATGGCTCACAATAAGATTCCTGATATTAACAAAGAACTTTTTGCGTATTTATTTAAGCGTGTTAAAATTTTAGAGGACGCTATGGTAACATGTGACAAGACAGCATGTAACAAAGATATACACGAAAAAGATATTGAACTAGAAAAAATCTATGAGTTATACCTAAAAACAATAAAAGATTAGATATAATGCCCTCCTACAAAAATTTAAAGGGCATTATATGATTGCAAAACGTATTGAGGTATTATCTGAGTCTTTAACAATAGCTATAACAACTTTAGCAAAAGAGATGAAAGCAAATGGAAAAGACGTTTTAAGTTTTTCTGCAGGCGAACCTGATTTTGGAACTCCTGATATCATCAAAGAAGCAGCAATAAAAGCTATACAAGATGGTAATTCAACATATACGCCAGTTCCAGGTACTAATGAAGTACTAGAGGCTATTCAGACT
>CBDLTN010000211.1:0-3150 GCA_965306065.1 uncultured Sulfurospirillum sp.
ATTATAATACATATGATATAAGATTTTATTAATATAAATATAATCTTATATTAATAAATTTTAAAAGGAATTAAATGTATTTGTCTTCTTTTCATAATATACGAGCTATTGTAAAACATATTGTTACTGCAATTTTAATGGTAATAAATTCTGTTCTTGGATTAGCTTCTATTTCGGTAGGTTTATTTGTCGGTCTGATTATTGTTGATCTTTTTTTTCCAGTTCATCTTGGAATCAATATTTAAAAGTTACTATTCTTTTAAATGAAATTAAAAGTAATAATGGGTAAATTTATTTTATCTCTTATTACTTTTATTTATTTGGTCCCTAAGAGTAACCTATATGAACCGGGAGTTCCTGGAGGAACTAATGCTACTCTATCTCCATCTTTAAGAATTGTGTCTTTTGGTAAAACCTTGCCATTAATGAAAACAAATTCAACTTCACCTTCTTTGTATCCCAAATCTTTTATAAGTGCATTTGGAGTATAATGTTTAGGAAGTTCCATAATATGATTAACATAAGGAATATTCTGTTTTTTCAAGTTTTTTCTTAGAAAAGAAAAGGCATTAAATGTAATTTTTATCATAAATTATATTACCATATTAAAGGTTTTAAAATGAACAAAAATATAGAAGAATTTTTAAAAGAATCGGCTATTGATACTTTTTTACCTATTTATAATCAAAAAGAAACTATGAAAAAATATGATTTAACATTTAAAGAAGTAGAAGAAATTGCATTAAAAATTGGTATAACTCCATTAAGGTATAAAAGAAATCAATCAACTATTAGTGTAAAAAATCAACTAAGACTTTTAAACTCTCATGTTGCCATTATTGGTTGTGGTGGTTTAGGTGGTCATATTGCAGAAATACTTACTCGAATTGGTGTAGGTAATTTAACTCTTGTTGATTTTGATGTTTTTGAAGAACATAATCTTAATAGACAAAATTTTTCAAATTATAGTACTTTAGGTAGAGAAAAAGTTTTAGTAATAAAAGAGGCACTGGAGTTAATAAACCCTTCTTTACATGTAAAGGCAGTTATAAAGAAATTTAATCCTCCCATAGACATGAATATAATTGAAAATGTTGATATAGTAGTAGATGCACTGGATAATCCAAAAACAAAACTAGACCTTGCTTTGAGTTGCAAAAATATTAATAAAGCTTTTGTTCATGGGGCTATAGCTGGTATGAACGGACAATTTAGTACATGTAATACATTGGAAAATTTATATAGAAATGGAAGTTGTGGTATAGAAAAAAGTGTTGGAAATCCAGCTTTTTCTGTTACCTTTGCATCATCTATACAAAGTTCAGAAGTTATAAAAATTCTTTTAGATACAGGTGATATATTAAAAGAAAAGATATTAATAACCAATCTTTTAGAGAATGAATTTACTATTTTATAGCGTATATCTTTTTTACTTGATCTAAATTATTTGTAAATAGATCTACAAGTTGAGGATCAAAATGTTGTCCTTTTTCTTTAATTAGATATGCCACTGCATCATCAAAAGACCAAGCATTTTTATATACTCTTTTATGTGTAAGTGCATCAAAAACATCAGCAATAGCTACAATTCGACCATATATATGAATGTCTTTTTCTCTTTTTCCATTAGGATATCCCATTCCATTGTATTTTTCATGATGTTCATTTGCAACTATTGCTGCTGCTCTTAATATAGAACGGGTTGATTTTTTAAGTATATCATACCCTATTTGTGCATGAGTTTTCATAATAGTAAATTCTTCGTCAGTAAGTTTTCCAGGTTTAAGAAGTATAGAGTCTTCTATACCTATTTTGCCAATATCATGAAGAGGGGATGCACTTTTAAGAGTAAAAGCTTCTTCTTCACTAAGACCATATTTATCTGCAAGAAGATAGGTATATTGTGCCACTCTTTTTACATGACTTGCAGTCTCTTTAGAACGATTTTCCATTACTTCACCAAGCGTATAAATAATCTCTGCTTGAGTTTCAGCTACTTCTTTATCTAGATAAATATTATCAAATGCTATAGAAACATTAGAAGAAAAAATATGAACTAGTCTTTTGTCATCTTCACTAAGTCCAGCACAACCATTCATATACAAAAAGTTTTTCTTTCCATTATGTGTTTCATAATAACCAACAAAAACATCATTTTCAAAATAACTTTCTCTGTTTACTTCAGCTTTTTCCAATTGTTTTAATGTTTTTTGGTCAAATTCATTACAATCACTTAAAAGCCTATTTTCTTCACTATATTTACCAGTTCCTGCTAAAAAAACACACTGCTTACCAGTTTTATCTTTTGCTGCTGTGAAACCTTCACTTTTTACATACATAGCATTATTATTTAATTTTAATAAAGAGATTAGCTGTACTAAAACACCATTTGCAAACTCTTTTAATGAGTGCATTTCAAATAAATTTGCAGAGGCATTAATGATATTTTTTAGACCTATTCTGTTCTGCTCAATAATATTTTTCTTCTCTTCAATAGCTTTAAGGTCTCTGTAGTTTCTAACTGAAGCGATAATAGTAGTAAAAAGTTTATCAGAAGTTAATTCCGTTTTTTCTTTATAATCATTTATGTCATATTTTATGATAACATCACGTTCTGGTGCTTGCCCTGGTTGACCTGTTCTAAGAACTATTCGAACCATTTTGTTATTGATATCTTCTCTAACAAACTGAACAAACTTTAAGCCAGAGTCATCCTCTTCCATTACAACATCAAGTAGTATAAGAGAAATATCATCAACTTCCATCATGATTTGTTGAGCTTCTAAAGCACTATATGCACTGATAAAATGAAGATCAGCACCTTCAAAACTAAAACCACTTAAAACTGTTTTAGTTATCGTATGAACACCCTCCTCATCATCTACTATGAGGATTTTCCAAGCATCCGCTACAGGCTTTTTTTTCTTATTAACAAACTTTATTCCGCTATCATCTTTAAACATTAGATAAAACCTTTATTATTGTCATATTATTATTGTATCAAAATTTAACAAATTTTTTGTTTATTTATTTTACTAAACTTCAATTTGTGCTTCATAACCATTCTTTTTTAACAATTTCATGATATCTTCTTGGTGTTTTTTACCTTTCGTTTCTAAAACTATAGTTATCTTTGCATCTCCATACGAT
>CBDLTN010000212.1:0-3083 GCA_965306065.1 uncultured Sulfurospirillum sp.
CTGTTTGTCTAACTATGTTATTTATGGAGTTTATTTGAGCATCACTAAGAGCTATATATTCTAGTTTACCCGTATTTTTGCCCTCTTCGTCTACACTAAAATCATAATTACCATCTACTACAACAGCTGCACTTAATCTATTTATAGTTGCAAATTCACCTTTTGTATTTGTAACTTTTTTAGAAATCTCATAATTTATTGTTGAAGAGCTTTTTTCATAATTCTCTTTTATCTTGTTACTTTCTAAACCTTGCACTGGACCTATATTACTAACAGCTCCTGGTACTCCTCCAACATCTTGTGGACTGCTTCCCTCTTTCTTTTCTTCTAAAGTTTGTTCACTTCTTGGAACTGAATTTGGATCATATCCCTCCCTAACCCTATCAATTCTAGCAAAATCAAAATCAATAGTTACTTTTGCAACTACTTTGTCTACACCGCCTATAACTGGTGCTAAAACATTAATTATCTTATCTTCTATATCTCGCTCAAAATCTTTTTTATATTTCATTTGAGATTTAACTAAATCACCTTCAAATGCAGCGCTATCCTCATCCCCTAAAGGTACTCCATCTTGATCCACTATAGAAACATCTTCTGGTAAAAGGTTAGTTATAGATGCAGAAACTAAGTTTTTTATTCCAGTTATTTGCTTTAGAGAAAGATTCATTCCTCTATTTATACTCAATACTATAGAAGCTGTTGTTGGACTCTTCTTTTGTGCAAATACTGTTTCTTTTGGAATTGCTATGTGAACACTTGCATTACCTATTGGTTGTAGTCCAGCTATAGTACGTGCTAACTCACCCTCTAAGGCTCTTAGATATTTTATTTTCTGCTCAAAGTCAGTTGCACCAAATTCATTCTTATCAAATATCTCAAATCCAACTTTGCTATCTTTTGGAATTCCAAGTGCTGCAATTGCAATTCTTTGTTTATAAACCATATTTGATGGAACTGCTATAGTCCCTTCATTAACAACTTTATACGGTACTCCATCTTTTTCTAACTGCTGGATAATAAGAGCAGAATCACCTGCATTGGTTTTATCAAAAAGTATACTATATCCACTACCAACCATACTATCTTTTGCTCTAAAAAGTAACAAAAATACGATAAAGCCAACTACTAAGAGAATAGAGATAAGAGCTACTATCCTCTGTCTAAGTGTAAAGTTCTGAAAAAGTGTTGCTATTTGGTCTAAAAGCGTTTTAAAGTCCATTTATGCCCTTATAAACTTTTATATATTTGAAAAAATTTTGTGTTTTGTTCTGGTGTACCTATAGTTACTCTAATTGCATTCATTCCATAGGCTCCTAAATCTCTTACAATTATACCTTTTTTCAATAGATTTTGTGCAATATCTGATGAATTTTCATTTTGAGCGTACTTAAGTGTAATAAAATTAGTATAACTTGGTATAAAATCAAAACCGTTTTGTACAGCAAACTCTTCATAACGAACCATTTCAGAAAAATTCTCTTTTATACATCTATCAACAAACTCTTCATCCTTAAGTGCTTCAATTCCCGCTCTTAAAGAAAGTGTAGTTATATTAAAAGGTGAACGAAGTTTGTGTAGTGCTTTTATAATTTCACTACTTCCTATACCATATCCACATCTCATACCACCAAGTCCATATGCTTTAGAAAAAGTTCCAAGATAGAGTACATTTGAGAATCTTTCAATCAAATCTTTTACATCTATCTCTTTATTTTTATCTTTTGCTTTAGCATACTCTTGATAAGCTCCATCAACAACCACTAAAGTATCTTTATCTATTTTTTCTAAAAATTCATAAACATCTTTTGTATCCAAACACTCTCCGAGTGGATTATTTGGAAGGCATAAAAACAGTACAGATACATCGGGATTTGCTTTATACATCTCTAGAAGTTCATCTAAATTATGCGTATGAGAAGGTGTTTTTAGTATTTTTGTTCCTGTTTGTCTACCATATATTTCATACATTGCAAATGTTGTTTTTGCCATTAAAATCGATGTGTTTTCATTCGCTTTTGATTGAAGAGCAAATGAGATAATTTGATCACTTCCCGCCCCAACGATAACATTTTGGCTTTGTACTTCAAACTTATTTGCCAGACCTTCTTTAAGCTCATACATACTATCATCAGGATATAAATTTGCTTTTTTTGCCTCGTCTTTTAAAGCTTCTATAACTTTTGGACTACAACCTCTTGGATTTTCATTACTTGCAAGTTTAATAATATCTTTTTCATCAATACCAAACTCTCTTACTACTAGCTCTATAGGTTTTCCCGCTTCATAAATTTTAAGGTTATCTAACACACTGTTGAACTTCATTTAATTTATTCTCCTGATTTTACGTAGCTTCCTAGCCACTTTATTTCGTTTATACCTTCATTTGCTTTTAAAACTCTTTTTACGTTTTCATCATCGATGTGACCTTCAAAATCAAGATAAAAAACTGCTTGAAAACCACTCTCTTTTGCTGGACGTGATTCTATTTTGGTTATATTAACTTTTTCATTATCAAAACTCTGTAAAAACTGTACAAGACCACCAGGTCTATTTTGTGTTTTTGCTAAAATAGAGGTTTTATTTTGAATGCTTGGTCTATTTTTAAAATCGCTCAATATAAAAAATCTGGTTTTATTTGCAAGATTATCTTCTATCTTATCAAAAAGAATCGGCACATTATATAGTTTTGCAGCAATATGAGAACATATAGAAGCACTGTTTGGCTCATTTGATGCCAGTTTTGCTGATGCTGCTGTTGATTTTGTTGGGATAAACTCAATATCTAAAAGCATATGCTCTTCTAAAAACTTTCTACACTGATTATAACCTTGTGGGTGTGAATATATTTTTTTAATATCTTTTAGGCTCTCACAAGTTGTTGCAAAAGAGTGATGAATATCCATATATATCTCAGAAACTATTAAAGAATCAAACTTTCCTAAACAATCAAGAGTAATCCCTACAGCACCCTCTGTATTGTTCTCAATAGGAACTACTCCATACTTTGCTTCACCATTTGATAAGACATTAAATACAGCCTCAATAGAGTTAAGAGGTATATAATTTCCCATTGCACCAAA
>CBDLTN010000213.1:0-3021 GCA_965306065.1 uncultured Sulfurospirillum sp.
GATCATCTAAAAATCCAACTTGAGTTACAAAAAGAGCATCTTTTCCACTAATAGGCATGACATCTTTATTCATACCACGAAGAGCGTCAAGACGTAACAGTGCTTTTCTCTTTTCATTTACTATTACTGTCCCCTCTTTCATCTCTTCAAGAGTAAGTTGTTGTCCAGTTACTTCTTCAATATGTTTTTTAAATTCTACTATCTCTTCTTTCCACATATTTAAATCTTTTTTACGTTTCATATGAGGAATATTCATTACATGAACTGGATGATGTTTATTTAAAATTTCCCATGATTTTTTCTTTGCTTCACATGTTGTTTCACCATAAATAAAATCTGAACTCTCAGTATATGCACAGGTATGTTGTAGTTTAAATCCATGAGCTGATTTTATAAGTGGACATATGTTTCTTGGCAATTCAGTTTCTGCATCTGCTATAGTTGCAGGACTTCCTCCACAAAGACCATAACAAGCTCCACCAGCACCAACAACTATCTCTTCAGGAACAAATATACAAAATGTACCAACTGCTGGTTTTTTTTGTGCTTTGAGCCTGTTAATTTCTGCAATTCTTTCTCCTTGAATTTCACTCATAAACCAATCAAAATATTCCATACTCTTTGGTCTGTTATTTTGTGATAAAAACTGTTTTTGATATGATTCAAGTCCCATACTCATCATTTTTGCATGTTTTTCTACATCAAGACCTATACTTGATAATAACTCTTTGTGTGCTTCTACACCCATACTTAATCCTTTAAAAAAATTATGCTGAATATTATTTACATGTAAATAAAGCGATTTTAAATAGTAGTATGCTTAATTCATGTGTATCTAGACCCTAGACCTACAGCATTAGTAATAATTATAATATTTATAAGATAAAATAGTGATTAAGTATTAGGTTATTTACTTCAAATCACTTACTTTATAATCTATATATATTTGTAGTTAAATTTTCTACTTGGTTTTTAAAGTGGGAGATTATGACAACAGTTCTTTTTTCTTTCTTTATCATCTCTTCTATTTTGTAAGATAACTCTTCATTTAAAGAAGCTGTTGGTTCGTCTAAAAGCAATACTTTAGGATTTAAAAGCAAAGCACGCGCTAAAATAAGTCTTTGTTGTTGACCACCAGATAGTGATAAAGCAGCTAAATCTAATCTATCTTTTATTTCATCAAAAAGAAAAACTTTTTTGAGTACCTCCTCTATCTTTTTATCTAAATTTTTTATTTTATGCACCCTGCCTATAAATGCCAAGTTTTCATATATACTCATTGGTAGTATATCAGGATGCTGAGATACATAAATTATCTCTTTTCTATACTTGATTAAATTATTTTCTGATTCGTCTGTTAAATCTATTCCTTCATATAAAATATTTCCTGTTAAATTATATGATTTTTCATATCTTATCATCTGATTTATACACAAAAACAAAGAATTCTTACCAATACCACTAGGTCCTATAATAGCTGTAATTTCACCTTTTTTTATATTTAAATTTAGATTATCAAAGATATTTTTTTCTCCAAAACTAAGAGTTAGATTCTCTATTTTAAGCATATTTTTTCCTGATTCTTTTTTGTAATAGATTTGTTAAAACAAATAATGATATAGCGATTATTAAAAGGATTAATGCCGCACCAAATGCACTGTTTAATTCACTTTGAGTGCTATATTCACTTGAGACATAGTATATATAAAAAGGTAAAGCTTCATATTTTGCAAATATAGTTGTTGCAATTCCAGCACTTGCAACTGCACCTGTAAGCATAATTACTGCTGTGTCTTCACAAGCACGTCCTAGAGCTAAAAAAAGACCACTAAGAAGCTCTTTTGAACAATATGGCAAAAGAATATAAATAAGATTTTGCATACTGTTAAAACCTAAACCCAAACCCAATAATTTTATATTTTTAGGGATTTGATCTAAACTAAGTTGTGTATTTTTTACAATATATGGCAAAATCAAAAGTGAAAGTGCTAGACTTGAAAGTAAAAGTGATGGCAAAAAACTATCTAAATATTTTTTATGTAAATAGATACTAAGAAGAAGAAAAAACAACCCCACAACAATAGAAGGTACTGTTGCTAAAAGCTCAAAACATGTATTTAGAAAACTCTTTACTCTACCTTTTGCATATATACTTAAGTATATCCCTGAACTAAGTCCAAAAATAGTTGCAAAACCCATAGATAGAGCTATTAACATCAATGTACCTACAATAGCTGGAAAAATCCCATCAAATACTCTCTCTTTAAGTAAAATAGCATTTAGAACATTAGTATCAGAAAAAACCATCTCTACAGATATACTGCTTACTCCTTTATATATTACAAATATTAAAAGTAAATATACCAAGCTCATTGCAAAAAAGCTAATCATCAAAAAAACTCTCTTTAAAAAAGTGTATTTCACTATTTAGCCTTAATTGCTTTTATAATAACAATCAATAAAAAATTTGAACTAAGAAGTAAAAATGCACATAAGAAAATAGCTCTAAAAGCCATAGACTCATAATCATTTGCAAAAATCAGTGCTATATGGGAGGTTAATGTTCTTCCAGAATCAAAAACTGAAGTTGGAAAGCTAAGAGCATTTCCTGCTAACATTAGAACTATCATAGTATCTCCTATTGCACGTGAAAGTGCTAAAATGACTCCTTGTGTTATATTTTTATACGACTTTTTAATTACAAATTTAAAAAAGAAATCTTCCCTACTTAAGCCCAAGTTCATACAAGCAGTTTGATATTTTCTTGCTAATGTTCTAAATATATTTAAAAAAATTAAACTCATAGTAGGAACCAGTAAAAGACTTAAAACAATCGAAGCAACAAAGATAGACAAAGTTGAACTAGGTTTATAACTACTTATGAAAGGAACTATTGTAAACAAAGCCGCAAAAGCATATATGATAGTGGGAATAGCACTCATTAAAAGAACAGTTTTCTCTAAAAAAAAGATTAAAAAATTATTTTTTGATAAAAAAATTGTGCAACAGATAGAAAAAGAG
>CBDLTN010000214.1:0-3018 GCA_965306065.1 uncultured Sulfurospirillum sp.
CCATCTCCACTTGATAGGTTCTTTGTTCTTTCTATTAGATTGTTTAGGGGGTTAGTTATATTCTTTTTAACTAAAATTATATTTAAAATTATATTTAAAACTATAAAAGCAAAAGCCACTATAACAAAAAAACTTATCTGTTCAGTTATCTCTTCATCAGTTTTTTCTTCTATTACTGCTATTTCACTCTCTACATTATCAACATATACTCCAGTACCCATCATCCAATTGTACGGTTCAAAACTAAGAGCATAGCTAAATTTAAGTTGAGGTTCTCCATCTTTAGTTTTTGGCCATAGATAAGATACTATACCTCCACCTTTTTTTGCTGCTTTTATCAAGTCTTGTATAAGATAGACTCCATTTTTGTCTTTTAAATGATTTAAATTTTTACCTTCTAGCTGAGGTTTTAAAGGGAAAAGAACATTTGTTCCATCGTTTTTATACACAAATATATATCCACTGTTATCTTCAAAGAATCTAACGTCTCTTATTAGCCTTTTAAGTGATTCTTTAATATTTTCATCTGATTCACCTGCTTTTTTTAGAGCTTTATATTGGGCTTTTATGACACCATGAACTATACGCATCTCATTTTTAAGCTCTTTTCTTTTTGATTCATAGGAAGCTTTCTTGAATTCTACCATTATTGAATCTTGTTCTTGATGCATACTAGTATAGGCCAAGCCTATTAAAGCCCCACCTATAATAATAAGTGAAACCACTAAAGAAACCATTATTCTTGTTGAAATTTTCATAACTTACTCCTTACCTTTATAATCACATTTTCCACAACTTGTATTAATTATATCACATTTTGTTGTAAATAAAAAATAAAATCACTTTTATGTCACTTTATGGTAAAATTGACTCTGTTTTTTCCATTTATTTTTGCTTGATACAAGCCCTTATCTGCTCTTATAAAAACTTTTTCTATACTGTCGTTTATCATAAATTCAGCTACACCAAAACTTGCACTTAGTTGTTGTTCTTTACTAAAAATATGTGTATTTATTATTTTTCTGAATTTTTCTGCTAATTCAATTGCTCCAGTTAAATCTGTTTCGTGACAAATTACTAGAAACTCTTCTCCTCCCCATCTCCCTAAGACATCTGTTTTTCTTTTATTGTTTAAAATTATTTTTGCCATATCTTGAAGAATCTCATCGCCTACCTTATGTCCATGCTCATCATTTACTTTTTTAAAATTATCAATATCAAATATTATAATTGAAAGTGATCTATGATATCTATCAAATAAATTTTTTTCATGTAGTAAAACTTCATCCAATTTTAGTCGGTTGTATATACCTGTAAGCTTATCTGTTGTTGATAGTATCTCTAGTTTTTTGTTATACTTTTTTAATTGATTTTGTCTATAAAGAATCAAGATAAATATTATCACAACAAAAATAAAAAATTTAATTATATTTGAATAATCTTCTTTCATGTCATACTTTACTGAAATCCACTTATTTAATATCTCTTGATGCTTGTTTGTATCTATAGAATCTATTGCTTTTTCTAATACGTTAAGTAAAAGTGGTTCATCATTTCTTACTCCTATTCCCAATTCCCATTTTTCATCAAACTTTCCTACTATCTTCAATGAAGCAAAATATTCTCTTTGTATTGTATACGCTACAGTTGCTAAAGTTCCAATAAGGCCAAAAAGTTCTTTTTTTTCAACTCTATTTAGCCCATCTGATATACTTTCTACTTCGACTAATTTCATATCCGGATATTTAACCCTTAATATTTCACCATATGCATACCCTTTTACAATACCAATCTTTTTATCATGAATACCACTAACATTGGGATAAAAATTTTCATCTAGAGTAGAAACTAATACTAGGGGGATACTTAAGTAAGGCTTTGTAAAGTCCATATATAATTTTCTTTGTGGAGTAGCCATTGCAAGAGAAAAAATATCACACTTTCTTTTTTTAGCAAACTCCATTGATTCTATCCATGTTTTTGTATCAACTAACTCGATAGGTATACCTATCTCTTTTTCTATCAGTGACATATAATCACTTGTCATACCAAAGTGTATTCCTTGCTTATTCATCTCCAAAGGCATCCAATTAGGATCAATACACATTTTAACTATCTTTTTATTTTTTAAATACTTCTTTTCGCTTTCATTAATTTGTATATTTTTTTTCTTGATAAAAGACCCTATCCATTTAGCTCTTATCTTCAATATTTCTTCGTCTTTAACACTTTTCATTGCCCTATCAAAAAGTTCTTTTAAGATTTTATTCTCTTTTTGAAACATAAGATGAAGACTGTAATTATCTTTACCATTAATTAAAACTTTTGAAGCTACATGTAAATTAGAATACATCTCTTTTTTAATGATATAATTTGCTGTAAAAAAATCCTCTACACATGCATCTGCCAACCCAAATGCAACAGCTTCTAACGCCTCTTTTGAAGTATCAAATTCTATGTACTTCATATCCTTATATGTGTTTTTTATATACTTTGCAGTAGACCAACCTCTTACTAAAGCTATAGTTTTATCTTTCATATCTTCAAGAGATTTTATATCATCCCTTTTAGATTTTGTAACCAATGAAAGTCTCATATTTATAAATTCTTCACTAAAGAGTGCTATTTTTTCTCTTTCTTTGGTCTTTTTTGCTGGGTAAAGTATATCTATTTGTTTTGTTTTAAACTTATGTGATAACTCATTCCAAGTATCAGTCTGAAATTCTACATTTAAACCAATTTTATTTGCTAAAAGTTTTAAGTAATCTATAGCGTAACCACTTGGCTTACCATATTCGTAAAAGTCATAAGGATACCAGTCTATTTCGTTAGAGACTTTTATAGAAGGATTATTCGATATATAGTTTTTTTCTTCATCAGTTAAAACCAATTCTTTAGCACTAAGAGTAATAGTAAAAATAATCAATAATAGTAATTTATCCATAATACTGATTATAGTAAAATTAAACACTATAAGAACTTAAGGAACTAAATAACTAGAGTATATTCATACCTAAC
>CBDLTN010000215.1:0-3016 GCA_965306065.1 uncultured Sulfurospirillum sp.
GTATCTAGTAACCTAAAACCAAGGGGTTCATTCATTTTTTGTTATGATGCTAAACAACTAGACTCTTTGTTAAGTATACTTTTGAAAAACAAGTTTAAAGTAAATCATATACGGTTTGTTCATACAAAAGAAGACAAAGACGCATCTCTTGTTTTAATACACGCTAAAAAAAGCTCAAAATCTTTATGTAAAGTTTTATCGCCACTTTATATGAATTCAGAAGAAGTTCAAAACATATACAAAAATACGAAAACAAAAAGCTTGGTATGTCAAAATTAATCAAAGAAGAAAACTTTCCTTTTGCATTTGACCCAAAAGCCTGTGAAAAATGCGGGGGAGGCTGTTGTATTGGAGAGAGCGGATATATTTGGATAACACCAAAAGAGATAAAAGTACTCAGTGAGAGTTTAAATTTAGAAACACAAGAGTTTATAAATAACTATTTATTAAAAATTGGGTATCGTTATAGTATAAAAGAGTTAGATTTTAACGGTGGTTTTAGATGTATCTTTTTTGATATAGATAAAAAACAGTGTAGTGTTTATGAAAGTAGACCTACACAGTGTAGAACATTCCCATTTTGGGATTATTTTAAAAATAACATAAAAGAGGTAGAAGAAGAGTGTCCAGGTATACACAAGCTTTAGCAATTGTTTTAATTTTTTTCTTAGTGGGATGTTCTATTAAACAACCAACTGATCATCAAATTGGTAAAAAATCTTTTGAGAATGAAGATTATCTTATATTAGCTGCATTAGAACAACAAAAAGTTGGTAATCATAAAAATGCAATAGACATATATAGAATTCTTTATAGTAAAAGTGAAAAGGCAAATTATTTAATAGAGGCAACTAAAATATCTTTTTTGTCTAATAATACAAAACAGACAGAAAAATTTTTAAAAGAAGCTATGCTAAAAGAACCAAATAATAGCGAATTAAAACGTATTGAGATAGGCTTTTTAGTTAAACAAAAAAAATATAAAGAAGCAGAAGATAAAATTTTAAAACTTTTAAAAGAAGATAAAAGTGTTAGAAATCTAAAAATAGCAGGCTCAATATATTTACAAAGTAAATCTTATGAATTGGCACTTAAATATTTTGAAAGTGCATACAGTATGGAGAATGATGAAAATTCTTTATTACATATAGTAGATATTCAATACAACTACTTAAATAAAAAAGATGATGCTATTGCACTTTTAGAAACACATATACGAATAAATAGCTGTGAAATAAACAGCTGTTATAAACTTGTAGAAATATATGGGAAAGAAAAAAATATAAATGGAGTTATATCTACTTATAAAAAACTATATTACAGATTTAAAGATGAACAATATGCTAAAAAAGTTGTAGATTTACTTATTTATATAAAAGATAAAGAAGGTGCTATAAAATTTTTAGATAAAAGCGGATATAACCAAGAGATGTTGTTAGATATATATGTATCTTCAAGTGATTTCAAAGATGCCTATATAGTAGCTAAAAGGCTTTATGAAAAGACTTCAAAGATTAATTATCTAGGAAGAATGGCAATATATGAATATGAAATAAATAAAAGTAAATTAAATGCTACTACTTTGCAATCAGTTTCAAAAAAATTTGAAAAAGTTGTTTTAAAACTACATGATCCTCTTTATTTAAACTATTATGGATATCTTTTGATTGACCATGATATTGATGTTAAAAAAGGTATAGGACTTGTTCAAGAAGCACTTTTAAAAGAGCCTAATTCACCATTTTATCTAGATTCTTTGGCTTGGGGTTATTATAAGCTTGGGCGTTGTAAAGAAGCAAAAGAGATAATGGATAAGTTAATTAAAGTAAGTAAAGAACAAGAGCTGATTGATCACTCAGAACAAATAAATAAATGTGTAAAAAAAGGGCAAAAATAGATGATTTTAGATGAGATTATTGAAAAAACAAAAGATGATTTAGAGAGAAGAAAAAAAGAGTTTACTACTGATTGGCTTGGAAGAAGTTTAGCATTTAATCCTTTTATGCCAAGAGATATAAAACCATATCTTACAGCAACAAAAGAGAATCCGTATAGAATAATAGCCGAAGTAAAAAAAGCAAGTCCTAGCAAAGGAGTTATAAGAGAGGATTTTGATCCACTTTTTATAGCTCAAGAGTATGAAAAAGGTGGAGCTAGCGCTATATCAGTTTTGACTGAGCCACATTATTTTAAGGGAAATTTAGAGTACTTAACTGGTATAAGAAGATATGTTTCAACTCCACTTTTAAGGAAAGATTTTATAGTAGATGAATATCAGGTTCTTGAAGCTTTAGTATATGGGGCTGATTTTATTTTGTTAATCGCTAAAGCTCTTAGTAAAAAAGAGTTAAAATCACTTTTAGAGTATACTTGGAGACTAGGTATGGAAGCTTTAGTTGAGATTCATGATAAAGAGGACTTAACAAAAGCGATTTTTGCTGGAGCAAATATCATTGGCGTAAATCACAGAAACTTGGATACTTTTGAGATGGATATGGATTTGACCCAGAAACTTATGCCTTTGATTCCAAATGGAAAAATAATAGTTGCAGAGAGTGGTTTAAATGATAAAGAGACTATTGAACATTTAAGTAGTGTTGGTGCTGATGCCTTTTTGATAGGTGAGCATTTTATGAGAAAAGACAATATAAGTGAATCTTTAAAAGAGTTAGTGAAAGTTTAAAATGGACTACATGTATGCCCCTTGGAGAGATGATTATATAAACGGTAAAGAGAAAGGTTGCCCTTTTTGTAATATTGTAGATGATAGTAGTAAAGATATCCAAAGGCATGTTTTATATCGTTCAAAAAATTGTTTTTTGGTCATGAATAAATATCCTTATACTCCTGGCCATTTTATGGTTATACCTAATACTCATACAGATGCAATAGAAAATCTGCCAACTGAAGTTTGGTTAGAGATGAGTGAGTATGTTCAAAAGTCTGTACAACTACTAAAAGAAGATTTTGGTGTAGATGGAGTTAATATAGGGATGAACTTAGGTGAGTGTGGAGG
>CBDLTN010000216.1:0-2965 GCA_965306065.1 uncultured Sulfurospirillum sp.
AAAATAATTTACTCCATACACGATAGCAAATGCACTAAAACAAGCCAATAAAACAAGTGCTATTTTCTTTTTTGAAAATAATCCTGTTGATTTATGGGATCTTCTTTTTTTTCTACTATTTCTTGCCAAGAACTATCTCAACTTCAAGCATCTCAACATTTTGATTATTTTGAGAAGTTATCTTTACATCATCTACAGAAGTATATTTTTTTATTACCTCTATTAGGTCATTTCTTAAATCATCTAAATATGGTAATTGACAATTAACTCTCTCGTGAGCTAACATGATAGTAAGTCTATCTTTTGCAACACTAGCGCTAGTTTTCTTCTTACCAAATATGCTACTTAAAAAACTCATTTAAAGATTCCTTTTATTGCACCAAAAAAACCTTTTTTTACTTTAAGGTCTAAAAATTCTATCTCTTCACCTAGAACTCTTCTTGAAATTCTCCTATAACTCTCAGCTGAAAGTGATTTTTCTCTATTAATAATAGGCTCACCCATATTTGTTGATCCAATTATATCTTCATCGTCAGGAACAACTCCTATAAGTGGGAGTGCTAGTATACTAAGAACATCTTCCGTACTTAACATATTTCCTGCTTCTACCATCTCTGGCTTGATACGATTTATAATAACGTGTTTTTCAACTTCTTTACCATCTTTTGCCTTTTCGCTTTTAGCGTCTATTATCCCTATTACACGATCTGCATCACGAACTGAACTAACATCAGGAGTAGATACAATCAAAGCACGATCAGCTAAAAATATAGAGTGTTCGAATCCACTCTCAATCCCAGCAGGAGAGTCTAGTAACACTATGTCAAATTCTTCTTTTAAAGATAAAAGAAGTTTTTTAACTTTTTCACGCTCTAATATGTCTTTATCTTTTGTTTGACTAGCTGGTAAAAAATATAAACTTTTTGCTTTTTTATCATTAATAAGAGCTTGAGAGAGATTACAACGATCTTCCATAACATCTACTACATCATACACTATACGGTTTTCAAGCCCTAAAATCATATCGAGATTTCTTAACCCTATATCAAAATCTATAGCCACTACTTTTTTACCAAGCTTTGCAAGTCCTACTGCTAAGTTTGCCGTTGTAGTTGATTTTCCAACTCCGCCTTTTCCAGATGTTACAGTTATAATTGTACCCAAGTTATTCTCCATTAGAAAGTCTTTACATGTAGAGAATCAAGCTCTACATGTAAAGTAAATATTATATTAGTTTTCACAAAACTGCTATTCGCTAATTTTCGTCTTTATTGATTATTTTTTTAGAAGTAATCCAAGGCATCATAGCTCTTAGCTTTTTACCAGTTTGCTCGATTTCACTTGCTTCTGCATTTGCTCTCTCAGCATTCATACGAGCATATCCTGCTTTTCTCTCTAAGATAAAATCTTTTGCAAATCTACCATCTTGAATCTCTTTTAAGATCTCTTTCATAGCTTTTTTTGACTCATCTGTAATAACTCTTTTACCACTAACATAATCACCATATTCAGCTGTATTAGAGATAGAATATCTCATATCAGCGATTCCACCTTGGTACATTAAATCAACGATTAGTTTTAACTCATGTAAACACTCAAAGTATGCCATTTCTGGCTCATATCCAGCTTCTGTTAATGTTTCAAAACCAGCTTGAACCAAAGATACTGCTCCACCACAAAGAACAGCTTGCTCACCAAAAAGATCAGTCTCTGTTTCATCTTTAAAAGTTGTCTCGATAATTCCTGTTCTACCACCACCAATAGCACTTGCATATGAAAGAGCAATTGCTTTAGCGTTTCCACTCTCATCTTGATCAACTGCGATTAAATCAGGGATACCACCACCATTTACAAACTCATTTCTTACAGTATGTCCTGGTGCTTTAGGAGCAACCATGATACAATCTACACCTTTTGGAGTTTTTATTTGTCCATAATGGATGTTAAAACCATGACCAAATGCAATTACATTGCCATCTGTTAAATTAGGTTTAATTTCTGCTTCAAAAACATCAGCCTGAGTCTCATCTGGAAGAAGAATCATAATAATATCTGCTTCTTTTGTAGCTTCAGCAACATTTAGTACTTTAAAACCTTTTGCTTCAGCTTTTTTCCATGAACTACCTTCTGGTCTAAGTCCTACTACAACTTCAACACCACTATCTCTTAAGTTTTCCGCGTGTGCATGCCCTTGTGAACCAAAACCAATCATCGCCACTTTTTTAGACTTAATTATACTTAAATCACAATCATTATCATAAAATACAGTTATTGCCATCATTCTACCCTTTTTAAAATTTGGGTTATTTTAGCTAAAATATGCTTAGTAACCTCTAAAAGATGATTTATGTATATATGTAAAGGAAACTATAAAGTGAGTATTGATAAAATGGTATTAAAATAATTAACTAGGAATCACCTATGGACAGCAATATACTTAAAAAGATAAAAGCTCTTCCACCTCTTGATGATACAATCATGAAGATACAAAGAATTTGTACAGATAAAAACAGCTCACTAAACGACTTGGTAAAAGTTGTAGAAGGTGATCCTATGCTCACTGCTAACATATTAAAATCGTCAAATTCTCCATTGTATGGATTTAGTCGAGAGATAAAAAATATATCTCATGCTATATCTCTTTTTGGTATGGCTACAATTAGAGGTTTTGCCCTTTCAAGTGCAATAAAACAAAATATAAAAATAGACCTATCACCATATAATCTAACAAATGCTAAATTTTTAGAGATTAGTATAGCTCAAAGTGCACTAATGTTTAACTGGTTTACTAAAGTTGATAGAGATATGCTTGACATTTTAGTTCCTGCTTCATTTATGATGGAAGTTGGAAAAATCATCATTGCACATGAACTTTTAGAACAAGACCTTAGTGATAAGTTTTTAGAAGCACTTAAAGATATAAAAACACCAGCTGAAATATCGGCTTTGGAGACGGAAATTATTG
>CBDLTN010000217.1:0-2929 GCA_965306065.1 uncultured Sulfurospirillum sp.
CTCAGGAGTTGTTTGTCTACCTGTCATAGCTGTAGTTGAATTATCTAAAATAAGAAGTATAAATTTGTGATTTTGATATACAGCATTGATAAGTGGAGAAACTCCAGAGTGCATAAATGTACTATCACCCAAAGTTGCCACAACAGTTTTATCTGGATCAGCAATAGAAAAACCACTTGCCATTGAAACAGCAGCACCCATACATAAAACTGTATCTATTGCTCCTTGATTAAGTCCTAGTGTATAACATCCGATATCAGATGGATAAATAGATTTTTTCTTTTTAAATACTTTCATTACTGAGTAGTATACATCTCTATGAGGACAGCCTGGACAAAGGTTTGGAGGACGAACAGGAAGTTCATCTGTATATTTTTCACTTTTGTAAAATTGATTTTTTTCTATAAGACCTAAGTTAGAAAAAGCTGCTAAAACCTTATCTTTTGTAAATTCATCTATTTTATGAACATCATTTGTAAGTTTACCGTGAAGTTTTGGAGAACTTAATTGCTCTTCAATACATGGGTAAGGCTCTTCAAAAACCACTACTTTATCATAGTCATCAAAAAGTGCTTCGATTTTTTCTTTAGGAAGTGGATAGGGCATATCAAATTTTAAAACGTCAGCTTCAATGCTCATCTCTTCAAGAGCTTCAATTACATAACCATTACCAGTTCCACTTGTAAGGCAAAGAGTTTTTGCACCTTTTAATTTTTTTACTCTTGGTTCAATTAATTCTGTCCAGTTAAATTCTTTAATCGCTTCTAATCTATCAAATTGCTCTAATCCCTGTCTAAAACGGCCAGCAGGAGGAACAGCTGCCCATCTTGGTATATCTCTTTTAAATTCACCTTTAGTAGGATTAAAATCTAATTCATCATCAACTTCACAAATTTCTCTTGCATGACATACTCTCATAACTGGTCTAAGCATAGTAATTGTCTCAAATTTATTTGAGATTTTAACTCCAAGTTTTACCATATCATAAGCTTCTTGAGGAGTTGCAGGGTCCAGTACTGGGATTTTTGCAAATTTTGCAAAACTACGACTATCTTGCTCTGTTTGAGAAGAATAAAAACCAGGGTCGTCAGCACTAATAAGAAGCATTGCACCCTTAAGACCTATATAAGAAGCACTCATAAGAGCATCACTTGCAACATTTAGTCCAACTTGTTTCATTGTTGCACATGTTGTTCTTCCTGCTATTGCTCCTGCATAAGCTACTTCAAAACCGACTTTTTCATTCGTCGCCCATTCTGCGTAAGCGCTAATTTCGAATTTATCTCTAAACTTTTGAAAATTTCCTAAAATCTCACTCGATGGTGTACCAGGATAGCCTGAAACCATATCCACTCCAGAATGAACTAGAGCTAGAGCAATAGCATCATTTCCCATTAATATATTTTTCACTTACTTTCTCCTTTTAAGGAAATTATTCCTCAGAAATTCTTATTACTAAAAGTTTTTGTTCAATGTAAAATTTAGTTTTTAGAATATGTTTTTTGTTGATGTAGCCTTAAGGGTATATAATTTATCTTTATAAAATCCTTATTCAATATAAATGTTGAGAAGATTACTTTAGATTTGTAACAAAATTTCAGTTTTAAATAAGAGTAAAACTATCTTATTTAAATGTTTATTTTTAGTAAGTAAAACATATTTTTTATAAAAAAAGCAATTAAAAAGCATAATTAAAGATATAATTTACTATTTTAATAAAACATCGAAATGATAATGGATAGATGCCATGGATTTTTGTAAATTACTTAGGGCTATAATAATGCCTTATAAGGAGAATTTATGGAGTCTTTTGACTTTGGAGTAAGTCTGGCATTTTGGCTTACAATAGCTGGAGCGGTATTGTGCATCTATTATGGAATTCTAAACTGGAATAAAGGTGAACAAAAGAAGATAAGTGAAAACGTTGAACATTGGGCTCAAGAAGAAGACAAAATAGACGGAGAACTTTGATATGGGTATTTTAGAAAATATTATAATCATATCATACTTGGCACTTGTTGGATATTTAGGTTTTTTAGGTTATAAACAGACAAAAAATACAGAAGACTATCTTATTGCAGGACGTGATACTCACCCATTTATTATGGCACTCTCATATGGAGCCACTTTTATATCAACGGCTGCAATTGTAGGTTTTGGTGGAGTTGCTGCATGGCTTGGGAACTCTCTTCTTTGGTTAACATTTTTCAATATTTTCATAGGTATATTTGTAGCATTTGTATTTTTAGGGAATCCTACAAGAAAAATGGGGTACAGACTCAATGCTCATACTTTTCCTGAGTTTTTAGGGAAAAGGTTTGACTCAAAGTTTATTCAGATGTTTGGTGCAGTTATAATTTTACTCTTTATGCCTTTGTATGCTACAGCTGTACTTATAGGTGGAACTCACTTCATATCATTATATTTTAGTGTAGATTATCATATGGCACTTTTAGTTTTTTCTGTTATCATCACAGCATATGTAATAGCTGGTGGACTTAAAGGTGTTATGCTTACTGATGCTCTTCAAGGCTCTATTATGTTTGTTGCTATGATTATTTTACTAGCTATTACATTTAATTCATTAGGTGGCATTGACTCAGCATATACTTCATTAAACAATGCATGGCAAAATACAGTAACAAACCTAAACGATGTTTCAATGAAAGAGTTAACGCCTGGAAGTGGTGATTTTATGATGAAACTTTCAACTCTTTGGGGTTTTAACGGTTGGACGCAAATGCCTGAATTTTTATCAAAAGGTTGGTTGTTTATTATTACAACTATAACTTTTGGTGTTGGTATAGGTGTATTGGCTCAACCACAACTTGTAGTTAGATTTATGACAGTTAGCTCAAAAAGGGAACTCAATCGTGCAGTATTAATTGGTGGAATTTTTATTTTGGTTACTATGGGTGTTATCTATATG
>CBDLTN010000218.1:0-2891 GCA_965306065.1 uncultured Sulfurospirillum sp.
GCTCTACAGCCAATACTCTGCTTAATCTTTATAAAAAATCACATCAGTACGATCTAATTGGCATAGACAACTCAGAAGCTATGTTAGAGAATGCAGGCAAAAAGATAAGTGCATATGGAGCTAATATAAAGCTTATCAATGGTAATATAACTAAAGAAGATTTGAGTGGCAGCAATGCTATCATAGCTAATTATATGTTACAGTTTATCCGTCCTTTAGTTCGAGATAAGTTTGTAAAAAAGATACATGACTCTTTAGAAGAAGATGGTGTTTTTATATTTAGTGAAAAGATTATCTTTGAAGATAAGGTCTTAAACAAAGAGATGATAGATATGTACTATGAGTTTAAAAAGAAACAGGGTTATAGTGAATTTGAAATCTCTCAAAAAAGAGAAGCCTTAGAGAATGTACTTGTTCCTTACACCGAAGAAGAGAATAAAAATATGATACTAACTGCTGGGTTTAAGAGTGTAGAATCACTTTTTAAATACGGTAATTTTGTTACGTTTTTAGCTAAAAAATAATCTAATATAGTCTTCAGTTATAAAATCATTTGTGATAACCAAAAAAACTAATTTATTAAATTAATAAAACCATTAACATAGTAGGAGTAATATTCAGTAACGATATTGGGTAGTGTAATTAATATATCTAGTAAAGTTTTTATTTTAAGTTGTATATTTTTAATGCGTAAAAGCAATGTTAAATTAAAAGGATCAACATGAAAACATATTCTTTTGTTTATTTTATTTTGATTATTATATTTGGAAATTTTTTATTAGCAAAAGAAATTAAGCAATCCCATTTCGATAAACCTTCATTTAAAAGTACTAACGAACTATCAACAAGAATCAAAGATCCCTCTCCAAAAAGAGTGAATGGAAAATTAAAAAATGGTTCTCATGTTAAGCTTTTTTTACCATATTTACCATATCTTGCAAAAACAAACTCCATAAAAGAAATGTTAACTAAACCTGCAAACAATGAAAAAGGATGGGAATAATATTTAAAAACAAATCATACAATTATAGATGATAAGACTTTTGAAGTTACATTAAAAAAAGATGTTTTTTTTCAAGATGGTACACCTTTTAATGCAGACGCTTTAATATTAAGTATGGAGCATTTTAAAAAGAAACCTATGTTAGGTAGTGGAAGTGAAAAGTTATTTGGTAAAATTGAAAAGATAAATGACCATAAAGTGAAGTTTTTTTTAAACTTTTATTCAGGAGTTCTTCCTCAACAACTTGCTCAAATAGCTATTTATTCAAAAAAATACTTAGATAAATATGGATGGAATGGAAAAGATTCATATCCAAACTTAGCAGAATCTGGACCTTATGGATTAGGACCATATATACTTGAAGAGGGTTATATTGAAGGAGATAGAAGTACTCCTGAAGTTGTACTAAGAGCAAATCCATATTATAAAGGAAAAGATTCAGCAAAAGTAGAAAAAATCACTATATATACTTCTTTAAATCTTGAAGATGCAAAAAATAGCGTAATAAGCAATGAAGGTAAACTTGATATAACTCCTATTAGTTTTTCAAGTGAAGTCGAGACTATACTATCAAAGTATGCAAAACTTATTATTTCACCTACTACAAATAGTTATGCTGTACATTTTAATTTAATAAATGGAAGTAAAGCTATAAAAGAGAATAAAATAAGATATGCAATTAACCAAGCTATTAATAATGAGATATTACTAAACATTGCAATGATGGGTGAAGGTTCTCTAACTCCTACAACTATCTCTCCACACTTTTATAAAATGGATAAAATACTAGATAGACTTGAGCCTTTTTTAAAAAAAGACCAAGAGAAATTTAAAAATATAAATAAAAATGAATATCTTAAAAAAATTGTAATTGATTATCAAACACAAAATAAAATGGACATAAATAAACCTTTAGATATTAAAGTATTGACTTCAGAGAGTTTTATCTTTTTAATGAAAGAGATAAAGTATTTTCTTGAAGAAATAAATATTAATTTAGTAATAGATATTGTACAAGAAGAAAATAAAATTTTTAAAGAGTTATTTGCTACACATAAAAATAAAAATGAAAAAGAATGGGATATTCTGATTTGGGCAAATTTTGATTGGTTTAAACATCCATATGCAACGATGTTTGTGTATTTTACAAATATAGCTTGGTCACCTATTCCTTTTGAACCTAAATTGAATTCATTGATTAACAAACTATTTATTGTTGATGTAGAATCAGATGAATACATAACTTTAATATCAGATATCATGAAAGAATCTTATACAAATAACTATATGCTTTTTCTTCCAAATCCAAATATTGTTTATGCTGTAAATAAAGAGGTTGTTTTTCATCCTAGACCATCATCTTTTGTTCCTCTTTGGGAATTAGAAGTAACTGATTTTCACTGGTCACTAAGAGGTGATAAGAAATATCCAGAAGAACTTAAAAAGCCTTATGAGGTTATAAGAAAGAATTTTTAAGGAGTTGTTATGGCTGAAAATATACAAGATGAAAAAAAATTATCAAAAAGAATTTTAGTTCTTTTTGTTACTATTTTTATCATTCTTATAGTTCAAAGTATTAATACACTTTCAAGTCAAAAATCAATGAATAAATCCATCACTTTAGCACATCAAGCTGCGGTTGAAGTAGAGAGACTAATCAAAGAAATTTCTGCTCCAATTTCGAATATTAGAGTTTTATCTATGGAGTTAGTGTTAGCACCTGATAAAAAATCAGTTGAAATATTAAGTAAAAAACTTGATGAAGAAATTCCAATAATAGATGAAGCAATAAACTCTTGGGAATTTGATTCAGAAGAATTTATCAATATTAAATCTTCATGGATAGATTATAAAAATGCATTGAAACAAACTAGAAATTATGTAAATC
>CBDLTN010000219.1:0-2811 GCA_965306065.1 uncultured Sulfurospirillum sp.
GTGCCATTTTTATCGCTTCTGGACGTGTACCAAAAACTATTAGAACTTTTTTCATTAATTTATTACTCTTAAAGTATTGTTAACTATTTGATATTGACTGTTGTCAAAATCATCAACTGCTATATTTCTTTTATTAAACTTTAATGTATTCCCTGCTTTACTGACCCAACCTATCTGTTTTGCAGGAACTCCTATCATAAGAGCATATGGTTTTACATCCTTATTAACTACTGCTCCACTTCCTATAAGAGCATATTCACCTATTATTACACCACATACTACAGTAGCATTTGCTCCTATTGAGCATCCTTTTTTTAGAAGTGTTTTTTTAAACTCTTCTCGTCTCACTATAAATGCTCTTGGATTTATGACATTTGTAAAGACCATTGAAGGGCCTAAAAAAACATCATCTTCTATTTCTACACCTTCATATATAGAGATATTATTTTGTACTTTTACACCAGAGCCAACAATAACATTTGGTCCAACCACACAATTTTGACCTAGAGAGCAATTTTTACCTATCTTACTGCCTGAAAGTATATGTGAAAAATGCCATATTTTTGTATTATTTCCAATTATTACATTTTCATCTACATAACTTGATTCATGAAAATAATAGTCTTTCATTGAGTTATCTTTTTACAAAATGGATGATACTCACCACTCAAGCCAATTGGTGTTATGTTTCTTATTTGAGATACTATGTCTATAGAACCATATGCATCATCAAGTCCAAATCCATTGTCTTTGAGTATCTCTTCATAACTTCTTGTATGTAAATCTTTGAATCCACCTGAAAACTCTATCTCTTCACCTTCAATAGTAATACTTCTAAAAGTAGTCTGTCCCTGAGCTTTGATCTCATTTGGTATAAAATCATAGTTTACTGATAAGAACCACCTCACATTTGCATTTTTTAATTTTAACATTCCTGCATTTGCATCTGGTCTCTTTACATGTACAACATTTTCTTTAACTTCACCAAATATCCAAGAAAGCATATCATAGAAGTGAACTCCTATATTAGATGCTATTCCTCCACTTTTATCTTCATCACCTTTCCATGATACAAAATACCACTTACCTCTACTTGTGAGATATGTCAAATCTATATCATATATTTTGTTTGGATTTTTTTCTAACTCATAAGAAACTTTTTCTTTTAAAGCAATTATAGAAGGATGTAGTCTTAATTGTAAAATTGTATTTACTTTTTTTCCTGTCTCTTTCTCTATTGTTTTTAACTGATCTAAATTATGAGGATTTAAAACTAATGGTTTTTCACATATAGCTTCGCATCCACTTTTAAGTGCGAATCTTATATGAGAATCATGTAAATAATTTGGAGAACATATACCAACATAATCAATCTTTTTTTCATTTTCTCTATGATATTTATCTATAAACCTATCAAACCTCTCAAACTCCGTAAAAAAAGAAGCTTGAGGAAAATGACTATCCATAATACCTATGCCATCATATGGATCAAGTGCTGCTACCAGATCGTTTTCCGTTTGCATTATTGCTTTCATGTGTCTCGGTGCTATGTATCCTGCTGCGCCTATAAGTGCAAATCGTTTTTTATCCACTATAATCTCCATGTTGGATTCTCAACAATACCTTTTATATCAATAATTACTGCATTTTTTGAAGATATACTGTTATAATCAGTTAGAGATAATTTTATAAACTGCTTATGAGCGACTGCTACAACTATTGAATCATATTTTTTACTTCCGTTAAAGGGATTTGATATTATCCCATGTTTATAAAAAAGTTTCTTTTCTTTTGGGTCAACCCAAGGGTCATAAACATCTACGTTCATTTGATACTCTTTTAACTCATCTATGATATCCACTACCTTGGTATTTCTCATATCTGGACAATCTTCTTTAAAAGTTACTCCCAATATAAGAACATTCGAACCTTTTATTTTTTTATCATTTTTTATCATATTTTTTATTGTTTGTTCAGCTATATACTTACCCATTCCATTATTTATTTGTCTTGCCCCTAAAATGAGATTTGGTTTATAACCTAATTCTTCTGCTTTATATGTAAGATAGTATGGATCAACTCCTATACAATGTCCACCAACTAGACCTGGTTTAAGCTTTATAAAATTCCATTTTGTTGCGGCTGCTTCTATAACATCATTTGTATCTATTCCTATATTATCAAATATCAAAGCCAACTCATTTATAAGAGCTATATTTACATCTCTTTGAGTATTTTCAATCACTTTTGCAGCTTCAGCTACTTTGATAGAACTCGCTTTATGAGTTCCAGCTACTATGATACTTTTGTACAATTCATCTACTTTAGCTGCTATAGAAGGAGTACTTCCACTCGTGATTTTAAGTATCTTTGTTACTGTATGTTCTTTGTCTCCCGGATTGATTCTTTCTGGAGAATACCCGCAAAAAAAATCTTCATTAAATTTCATCTTTGAAGCATTTTCTAGTTCTGGCACACATACTTCTTCTGTCACTCCTGGATACACCGTACTTTCATATATAACAATGTCATCTTTTTTTAACACTTTTCCTAACATTTGAGAAGATTTGACTAATGGAGTCAAATCTGGTCTATTTGAAGAATCTATTGGTGTAGGCACCGTCACTATATAGATATTTGAATCTTTAATATCTTCCAAATCATAAGAATATTTAATAGAGTTTTTAACTTTTAAAAGCTGTTTTTTATCTAGTTCCAATGTTATGTCAAAATCTTCATTTAATTCATTTATTCTAGTTTTATTTATATCAAAACCAACTACATCATATTTCATTGCAAATGCTGTTGCTA
>CBDLTN010000220.1:0-2792 GCA_965306065.1 uncultured Sulfurospirillum sp.
TTTTTAGCATGGTCTGCTAAAAGGTAATACAAAATAGATGCAAATATAACAAAGTTTATAGTTCTCTCAACTATGTCAGTCTCTCCACCACTACCACCACTTGCAAACAATAGTGCTGGTGACAAAAGAAGTAGTATATATCTTAGTTTCATCCAGTCCTCCTATATATTGCCAAGTTTTTGCTTGATACTATCTCTGAAAAGAGGTATGTTCGCACTCAAACTATCGGTAAATTCTGTTTTATCCGCTTCTAAGTCTTTCAAAAATGAAGTATACTCTTCCTCGAGTTCACTCTGTTTTTGCTCAACTTTTTTAGCGGCAATCTCTTTAGCCTCACTCAAAGCTGCTTCTCTAATTTTTCCTGCTTCTGCTTTCGCATTAAGGATAATTTGATCAGCCTCTTTATAGTAAGCCTCAACATCACTGGTATTTTTACCTGCGTTTTCCAAATCACGTTTAATCGAGTCATTTCTGTTATCAATGAACTCTATAAGCGGTCTGTACAGTATCTTATTGAGAAGTATCAACAAGGTGAAAAACACAAATCCAGTTACCAGCAAAAGTATTGGGCTAATGTCCAACATGTTTTTGCTCCTTTTACTAGACTCTTAATAACCACAAGTTTAACCATGCCTAACAAGTAGACATAATTAAAATTGTGCGGATTTTAACATAATTAAATAAAATTCTTTATTAAACAGAATATTTTTATTTGATTTTCTCTAAAAACTGGTTGATTGATTCACTGTTTTCAAATTCAATTGTGATAGTTTGTGCTTTTGTTTTTGTTTTTAAACCAAAGCTATTTAATCTTTTTTCTAATGAAGTAAACTCTAAATTCTCTTTTTGTTTAGGTTTGTTTTTATTGTCAGTTTTTTGCTCATGCGCTTTTAGTTTTTTAACTAATTGTTCAGTCTCTCTAACACTTAGTTTTTGTCCTAAAATTGTATTCACTACTGTTTGTTCATCTTGTGGGTCAAGTCCAACTATAACCTTAGCATGTCCTTGAGATAACTTTCCTTCTACAACTAACTCTTTAGTTTTTTCTGTTAAAGAAAGAAGTCTTAATGTGTTTGTAATTTGAGTACGACTCTTTTTTATAATCTCTGAAAGACCTTCTTGGGTTATATTATACTCTTCAATAAGCTCTTTATATGCGATTGCAAGCTCAATTGGATTAAGATCTTCTCTTTGAATATTTTCAATTAAAGCTAGTTCTCTTAGGTTTTCTGATTCAATATCAGCTACTATTGCTCGTATAGTATCTAATCCAGCTTCCTTAGTTGCTCTGAATCTTCTCTCACCAGCAAGAAGCATATAATCATCATCTTTTTCAACAACAATAACTGGTTGTAAAAGTCCATGTTTTTTTATTGATTCACTAAGTTCTTTTATTGCTTTTTCATTAAAATATTTTCTAGGCTGATATGGATTAGGAGATATTCTACTAACATCAATTTCTCTTACGGAATCTTGTGAACTTCCTAAATCTTTGCTATATGCATCTTCTACATCATCAAAAATAGCTCCAAGTCCTCTTCCTAATGCTTTTTTTCCTGCCATTATTACTTCTCCTTATTACTGAAGCTAGTATTTTTCACAGAATATTTCATACTTAACTCGCTAATATTGAATTTGCTAAATTTTGATAAGCTTTTGAACCAGGTGATTGTACATCATAAAGTATAATTGGTTTTCCAAAGCTTGGGGATTCTGCTAGTTTTATATTTCTTGGAATCACTACGAAATTTGACGTCTCTTCATCAACAAACAGTTTATTTTTAAAGTGTTGTTTTAAGTCTGCAAAAACTTGCTTAGATAGATTGTTTTGCGTACTAAACATCGTTGGTAAGAAACCTTTAATTTCCAATTTTGGGTTAATAGTTCTTTTAATTAGTTTTACCGTATTTAAAAGTTGTGCTAAACCTTCTAATGCAAAAAACTCACACTGTATAGGAATAATAACTGAGTTTGCTGCACTTAATGCATTAATAGTGATGCTACCTAAAGCAGGAGGTGAATCTATAATTATATAATCATATTGATCTTTTATCTCTTCAATTTTATTTTTTAAAATGAGTTCTCTACCTTGTGTATTTGCATCATAAAACTCTTTTTCTACACCAACTAAACCAATATTAGACGGTGCTAAATGCAAAGTTGGAAGTGATGTTTCTAAGATAACTTGTGAAAGTTTTTTTCTTCCTATTAACACGTGATATATATTGTATTCATAATCATTTCTATGAATTCCTAGACCTGTTGTTGCATTTGATTGAGGATCAATATCTATCAATAACACTCTTTTCTCTGCAACTGCAAGGGACGCAGCTAAATTAACTGCTGTTGTTGTTTTGCCCACTCCACCCTTTTGGTTTGCTATAGCTATAATTTCACTCATCGTAAACTGTACACCCTTTTGTTTTCTACCTCTATTGAACCATCATCTAGAAGTTTAGCATCTGCTAATGATTTTTTTTCACCTTCTAAGTGGAAGGTAAAGCCAAGACTATTTTGAAATTCTATCTTATATTTACTAAAAACATTCTTCCATGAAAGTTTTTCTTCTAACTTTTGTAAAAAAAGTTTTACTAGTTTTTGTGGTGTGATTTGTATATCTAAAACTCCAAACTCCTCTGGTGCATGGTGTATATTAATACCAATGGAACCTATAATTATACCTCTAACCTTAGTTGTTATAACTCCACCAATTTTAGCATCTTTTAAATAAAAATCATTAGGCCATTTTATCCATGTCTTCGAACCTAGCTCATATAAAACTTCTTTTAAAA
>CBDLTN010000221.1:0-2779 GCA_965306065.1 uncultured Sulfurospirillum sp.
TTGAAACTGCTGATTTTGCAATAAGCCGTGCAGGGGCAAGTACCCTATGGGAACTAAGTGCAAATGCTCTTCCAGCTCTCTTTATCCCATATCCACATGCAGCAAAAAACCATCAATACTTCAATGCAAAAGAACTAGCAGATAAAAATGCTGCTTTATTAAGAACACAAGATAATTTAAATGAAGAAATTTTATGGAATATGCTTAAAGATTTAGAGTTAGAAAAATTATCAAAAAAATTATCAAAAATCATTACAAAAAATGGTATCAAAGAAATAACAGATATTATAATACCTAAATAGAATATTTAATCTTAAATTATAATTATTAAAAAAGGTAGTAAGATATATTTATGTAAGAAGTTTAAACAAAAAATGGTGCGCCCGACAGGAGTCGAACCTGTGACCTTCGGTACCGCAAACCGATGCTCTATCCAGCTGAGCTACGGGCGCACATTTAATTAAGAGTGAGATTATACCCAAATTTATATAAAAATCAAAGGTTTTTTGTGTAAAATTAAACAAAAAAAGATATTTTATGAAATTTTCTGTTAAAAACTCCCTAAAATCCTCTGTTAAAAGCTCTATAGTTATTCTAAAACTTGTTGTTCCTATCTATATACTGGCTGATATTCTTTTTTACTATAACCTATTAGAGTATATAACATTTATTTTTGAACCTATCACTTCATTTCTTAATTTACCAACAGAAGCAGCCTTAGCCATAGTAAGTGGAATATTTTTGAATCTTTATGCGGCTATAGCTTTTGCAGCACCATTAGGTCTTAGTCCAAAAGAGTGGACGATATTAGCAGTTTTTCTTGGTATTTGTCATGCTCTTATAGTAGAAACAGCCGTTATGAAAAAACTAGGAATTTCAAAAACTTTTTCTATTTTTTTAAGACTTTTTGCTGGATTAATCGTTGGATATATTACCACACTCTTACCTGATAGTTGGTTTATGACTAATGAAGTATTAACCAATAAAGCTCCTACTCTACCAAGTTATAACTCTATCTTTGAACTTATCAGTAATTCAGCATATGAATCTGTCTATTTGTCGTTGCAAATCATTGTTCTTATTACACTGTTAATATTTGTTTTAGATTTTATAAAATCACTTAAAATTGTTGAAGATTACTCAAACAAAGTTAATAGTGCATTTTCTATTACTATAGGCGTTATTTTGGGTATAACATATGGAGCAGGAATACTAATAAGCGAGTATGAAAAAAATACTTTAACAAAAAAAGAGATCTTATATATAGGAACTTTTTTAATGATATGTCATGCTATTATAGAAGATACCCTTTTATTTGTTATATTTGGTGCAAATATCTGGGTTATAGTTACACTAAGAGTTATATTTGCTTTTATTTTTGCAGCTCTTTGTGTAAAACTACTTTCATCTAAAGTGCAAAGCTAATTATTTTCCATCTCTTGTTTATACATCTCTTCAAGATAAAATTTAAATTCACTTTTTTTAGTCAGCCCTTTTAACATATCTAATACTTGTGTACCATCATTGGATAAAAAGTAAAAAGTAGGGGTTAATCTTGATGTTAAATGTTCAGGTATTTCATCTTTATTTATATCTAATTTAATAAATACATACTTTTTGTTTATAATTTCTTTTATATCTTTTTTAGATAAAACAGATTTTTCCATTCTTTCACAATATGGACAATACTCTTGTTCTAATGAAACTAAAATAAGCTTGTTAGTTCCTCTTGCTTTTTCTACTAATTGAGCAAAATCAGCTCCCAAAAGGTATACCACACTAAGTACTAATATCATAATAATTTTTTTCATATTCATCCTTCTTAATTATTTTACAACTATTTACTTAATACCAAGTAAAGAATATGTATAATTCTATTTTAAATTGAAGGACTAACTTGAATGACAATATAATAGCTTACCAAGGTGTTGAAGGCGCATACTCTCATCTAGCGTGTAAAAAAGCATTTCCTAACTCAATTACAATAGCCTGTGACAGTTTTAGTGATGCTATGAAACTTGTAGAAGCTGGAACTGCAAATCTAGCTATGATACCAGTAGAAAATTCAACTGCAGGAAGAGTAGAAGAGATTTATAGACTAATACCAAAACTTTCACTTCATATTGTTGAAGAACATTTTGAACCAGTTAACCACTGTTTATTAGGCGTAAAAGGTGCAAAAAAAGAAAATATCAAATACGTATCTTCACATCCTCAAGCCTTAGCTCAATGTCATACAAATATTACAAACTTAAATATAAAAGCATTAGCAAAATTTGATACTGCTGGTTCTGCAAAAGAAGTAAGCCAAAAAAACGATCCTCTTTATGCTGCAATAGCATCAAACTTAGCTGCTAAACTATATGATTTAGAAATTTTAGATGATAAGTTTGGAGATTTGGTTGGTAATGTGACAAGATTTATTATACTTTCAAAAGATATTAGAAAACCAATGTATAAAAAAGATATTGAATATATAACTTCTTTAGTATTTCAAGTTAGAGATATTCCAGCTGCTTTATACAAAGCCTTAGGTGGTTTTGCAACTAATGGTATAAACCTTTTAAAACTAGAAAGTTATTCGCTTCCAGGTTCACTACAAGCAAGCCAATTCCATATAGATATAGATGGACATCCTGATGAAAGAAACTTAAAATTAGCATTAGAAGAATTAACGTTTTTTGCTAAAGAGATAAAGTATTTGGGAATATATAAAAAAAGGGATAAATAAATAACGCGGGACCGGCGGCGACCTACATTTCCATCCCAGTAAGGGAGA
>CBDLTN010000222.1:0-2756 GCA_965306065.1 uncultured Sulfurospirillum sp.
TCTATTCTTGCTTCATATTGGGGTAAAGAAGATAAATAGAAATTAAAAGGAGAAGTTAGTACTTCTCCTTTCAAATAATTATGATTTAAACTTGGCCAATTCGTTATTAAGAGTATCGGTAAGAGAGTGAAGATGGTCACTCGCACTAGCTATTTCTTCTACACTTCGTACATTTGTATTAGAAAGTATACTAATAGATTCAATATCTTCAGCAATAACACCTATTTTATCTGATGTATCTATATAATCTTGAACTCCTTTATTAATTTTTGAGATAGTATTTTCAAGTATATAAGTCACATCAGAAACATTTGATTGAACATCCACAGAAATTCCAGAAATCTTATTGATATTTTCTGAGTTGATATTCATCTCATCACTAGCATCTGTGATAGATTGAATAACAACATTGATAGTAGCATTTATCTCTATCAATGACTTTTGAGTACGTTCTGCAAGTTGACGTACTTCATCAGCAACTACGGCAAATCCTCGTCCATGTTCTCCTGCACGTGCAGCCTCTATGGCAGCATTAAGTGCTAGTAAGTTTGTTTGATCTGCTATATCATTAATCACATTAAGTACATTTTTAACTTCATTTGTATTAGTACTTACTTCATTTAACTTGCTTGCTAGTTCTATTTCATTATTTGCTGTATTTTGAAGAAGATTTGAAAGATTAGATACGTTGTTTCCCACTTTTGTTAGACTAAAAGTCACATTTTTTAACTCCTCCTTAGAGGTTTCAGCACTTAAAACAGAGTCCTTTAAATAACTTCTTAAAATAGCTGTTTCATTAGTAGTTTTAGTAACTATAATTGATTCTTTTTCCGCACGTTTTCCCACATCCATAGCTGAGATAGATAATTCATGTGCAACAGAAGCATTTTGCGTACTATTTTTCTTTGCAGTTGTTATGATAGAATGAATTTTATCGATAAATAAATTTATATTTTTACTAATCTTTCCTAGCTCATCATTTGAATCAACACTTAAACGCTGTGTTAAATCTCCATCACTACTAGAAAGGTTTTTTATAACATCGTTTAGATTATTCAAAGGTTTAAATTGTGCATTAAGGATAAACTGTAAAAGCATCAGCGAAAGTAAAATCATAACTATACCAGTGACTGCTAATGTAACTAACATACTATTAATTGGAGCAAATGCTGTATCCTTATTTATTGTCATATAAATAATCCAGCCATTTTCAAGTTTATTGAAAACCAAAAACTTATCTTCTCCTAAACCCTTATAATCATATACCCCTGATTGTTTACTTTTTATTATATGTTCAAGATTTTTTAAAGATTCATCTGCTTCATAAATAACTTTTCCAACAACATTTTTCTCAGGATGTAAACTTATTTTTCCAGTTGCATCTGTTGTAAAAGCATACCCTCCATCGATCTTTGTTTCATTGATTTTTTCCACTACTTGAGTTAAATGAACATCGTTTGAGACGACTCCTTTAAAAGTTCCATTAGAATACAATGGAGAAGCAATAGAGATGGTATGTTGTCCTGTAGTGCGATCCATATAAACATCAGTAATAATACTCTTACCTTCTTCTTTAGCATTGATATACCATGGTCGCTTTCTTGGATCGTAACCTGCACGTTGCTTTTTACCTTCAGCACTAAAAGCCATTAATCCACTTTCTTCTACACCCACATATACCATTGAAGCTTTAGTCTTTTTAAATGCAGTTTGCAAATATGGTTTCATATTATCATTTGATAATACAGGTAAAAAAGAAATGTTTTCTGCAGTGGTTTCTAATACAAGTTTTTGTGCATTTAACCAAGTCTCTATTTCTAACTTTAGGATGTTTGTTTTTTCTAGTTGTGTTCGTTCAATCTCTGTACGAAGATTGTTTTTTGCATTGATAAAACTTAAAATTGCAAAAATCAAAAGAGAAAAACCTAAAAATATCCCTGACGAGAGAACAATCTTTTGCTTGAAGCTTATTGACATACTATTCCTTATTATTATGTGTAATATAAATATTAGGCATAACTTTTTTTGAGACATAATAATGTTATTTACGTGTCAATTATATGTCATTTATATATAATAAAGAGTATTTTATAAAATAAATATTGAATATTTATTATTTATTAATAATTTTAACTAATAGATAGATTTATGTGTAGATGGGTGATAAACCTCATAGTTCAGAGGCTTATCACGTAATTAAATTTTGTATGTTTTATACATTTTACATCATTTTTTTAGCAATACCTTCTATTTCAATGATAATTTTAATCTTTTTAGAAACGATTGCACCACCTGTTTCAAGAAGTTTGTTCCAGTTAAGTCCATAATCAAACCTATTAACCTTTCCTTCTAAAACAAATCCAACACGTTTGTTTCCTTTTGGTCCAACAACAGTACCTATATCTTCTATCTCAAACTTTACATTTTTAGTTACACCTTTGATTGTCAAATCACCCCAAAGATAGCCCCCATCTACTTTTGTAGAGACAAATGTAATCTCAGGATATTTTTCAGCATCAAAAAAATCAGCACTTTTTAAATGAGTATCTCTTTTAACATTGTCTGTATCTATTGAAGCAACACTAACTGTACCTTTGAGACCTTTGAGCTTTTTTTTCATATAATCAAACTCTATGACACCATCAAATGTATCAAAATTACCATTTACAGATGCGACTAAAAGGTGTTTAGCCTTAAAACCTACATTTGTATGTGGCTTATCAACCATAAAACTCTCAGCAAACAGACTACCAACC
>CBDLTN010000223.1:0-2748 GCA_965306065.1 uncultured Sulfurospirillum sp.
GTATATACTCTGCATTAAACGTAAGGCTCAAATGACTATTTTGTGTTAAGTCAAAGTTAGATTGTGCATTAAAATTTGTTTTCCATTTTGTATCAGTTTTGGTTGTTAATTCTTTTAAATAGTTATCAAAATACTTATTTTTTTGATAGTTATACTCTGTAGATATTCCATAATTTATTTTTTTAAAAATATTTGAGTTAAAATCTGCTCTAAAATTTATAATATTATCTTTTGTTGACTGTGTTGTATACTCATTAGAGTAATCTAATGAAAAACTAGATCTAGTTTCATTTGTAAAATAAATATCAAAATTATTATTAAACTGGTATTCAAAAGTATTTACGTCTACTTCATTTTCATTTTCATTTGAATTCGTGCTTGCAGTTGTTTTTAAATATCCATTATATTTATATTTTGTACCAAACCACTTTGTATAATTTGCCCCTAAAGTACCAGAAAAATAATCAGTTCCTGTATCTGTATTTGTTCTTATTAAAAAATTACTTGTTGAAGCTTCAAAATATAAATCATCTGAATATTGATAAGTCGTATCAATGTTAAAGTCTAAACCATTTGTTTTTGAATTTTCATATATAACTCTTGTAAAAGATAAATTAGTATTAGTTTTTATTTTATCATTTGGTTCCCAATTTGAGCCTATACTAGCATAGTAGTTCTCAGAATTGTAATTATCATTAATAGTAGCATCTGCATTGGCAAATATAGATAATTTTTTTGATATCTCATAAGTATAATTAGCACCATAATTATTTTCTATATATTTTTGTGAATCGTATTTAGTACTTTCACTTTCAAAATCAACAGTTTTAAAGTTTAAATTTAATTTTGCTACTTCACTCTTTAAAGTAAACCTTATTTCATCAGAGATGCTATCTGTTGTAGTGTCGTTAACTGTAAGTTCGTCTTCATTTGTAGAGTTTAGTATTTCATGACTATAATATAAAGTACCATCATTATGATACAATTTATCGCCTAGTGTAATAGAAAATTGTTGATTCTTTTGTAATGAATTTGAAAAAGCTGTTTCTTGCTTTGTATCATCAGTATTAATATAGTATTTTAGCCAAAGTGAATCAACAGAATATTTGCCGTCTATATTAAAGTACGTTTTATCTTCTTGAGTTCTTGAAGAACTTTTGTCACTTGTTAAAATCAATTCATTTATTTTTTTTCGTGCTTTAATGATAAATGGGAAGTATGTTCTTTGAAAAAATAGTAGAGCTAAATCATATTCATAAATAGTTTTATCATTATTAGTAGAAGTTGATTTTTTATTTTTTTCTATTCGTCCTTTTATGTCGTAATTAAAAAAATTAGGACTATAAATATAATCTCTATATCCTAGTCCAAAGTGGTTTTTAAAATCTGTCTCTCTTGTATTAGAGTTATTTGAGCTTCTTTCTTGATTTTCGTAACTTGTCCCAAATTCACCATAGAAAGTACCTATTTGAGCATATAAAGAACTTATACATAACCCAATGATTAAGATACTTTTTTTCATGTAAATCTATTTTTTTTCTTTAGATTCTATCTCTAAATAATTTGTAATAACAGAGTCTTTTCTTATCTCTTCCAATAAATTCTCTAAAAGCTTTTTTTCTCTTGATTTTTTTAAATCTTTTTTTAATTTTCCTTCAATATCTTCATATTCTAATTGATGTTCAACTTTTTTTGAAAGTACTTTTACTATATAAGAACCTATTGGTTTTTTTATTATTTCACTTACCTCTCCAATATCTAATTTAAAGGCTTCATTTTCAACAGATTGATCAATCATACCCTTATGTAAGTTCTTTATTACACCATTATTGATTCTACTTTTATCATCAGAATACTCTTTTGCTACTTGCCCAAAATCTTCTCCATCTTTAATCATACTATATGCTTCTTTTGCTAACTTATCACTTATTTGAGTTCCATTAGCATCTTTTGGATTATTTTTTATGTATATTAATTGGACATTTATTGATTCTGGTTTTTTAAACTTGTATTTATTTTCTTCATAATATTTTTCCAAATCTTCATCAGTAAAATTTTGTTCTATTTTTTTTCTATATACTATTGCATTTGCTGATTCTTTTATAAGTTCCGATTTAAAAAATTCATAACTCATTTGATTTCTTTTTAAAGCCGATTGAAAATTCTCATTACCACCAAAAGCTTCTACTATTTTAGCCTCTTCTTCTAAAAGCTCTTTTTGTGTTAACACAAATTTATTTTTTAAAGCATATTGATAAATCAACTCTCTGTCAATTAAAGTCGTTAACGTTTTTTTCTTAAAATCTAAAAGTTTTGCATCAGGAATTCCTCCATGAAAAAAGTTCTTTGACATTTTTACATTTACAGTTTTCATTAACTCACTATTTTTTATTATTGTATCGTTTACTTGTGCAACAACTTTATCTTCTTTACTTTCCTGTGATGCAATTAAACTCGTAATTAACATTACTAAAATTATTATCTTTTTCATTTTATCTCCTTAATAATCATCAACATCTAATTCTTCCATCATAGCTTCATATTCTTTTTTATGTTCTCTTTTAAAATAATCCCCTATATATTGAAAAACTTGAATCTTTCCGGAAAAATTTTCAGATACATATAATCTATCTTTTTCATCAAACGCTATCGATGCTGGCATTTGAAATTGTCCTGCTGAATATCCTGCTGAACCAAAATATAGTAACAGTTCTCCTTCATCGTTAAAAACTTGAATATTATCAAAAG
>CBDLTN010000224.1:0-2723 GCA_965306065.1 uncultured Sulfurospirillum sp.
CACATTACAATTTTCTAGAACAATGATTTTCCTTGTTTATTTGCAAGAAAAAAATTATTTTTACTTATAAAAAATACCTTATATTATATTACGTATATTTAGATAATTTTCCACGTATAGATTTGCTCTGTACTTCAATATATGAGAGATGCATTTGTTCAATATGCTTTATAATATCATTGGTACTATTTTCAAACTCTTGAGACATTTTTTTGATTTCATTTAAAGGTTCTGCAAAATAATTTCTACTTGTTAACATATTTACTTGTTCTACATAGTGCTTTGAAAAATTTTCCATTGTCCCACTTAACTCATTTAAGTTATCTTTAGTTGTTATAACCCAACCTAGTTGATTTGCTAAACTTTGATTTGACATTTAAACTCCTTTGTTTTAATTATGATTGTTGTGAAGAAGCTATCATACCTTGTATATCATCTTCTTGCTCTTGAATATTTGCATCATGCCTTTCTAACAAAGATGTTAAATTATCAATTTTTTGTGAAAATAAATTATACTTTTCATTTAATTGCTCTACTATCTCATTAGCAAACCCTGCATTACTTGCAACATCTATTTGTCGTTTATATTCATCTCTTTTTTCAGTTATATATCTTTTTAGAGATATTAAATTGTGTCTAACTTCACTTATCATTCTTAAATGATTTGAAAAACTATCATTACTCATATTTACTCCTTTTGCTTGATTTGAACTATAAATATCATGATTAACTCTTAATCCATCAAGATACCCTTTTTTATAGTTTTTAGAATAACTATCATACGAATTCTTAAATTTCCATGCATAATTTACTGGATGAACAGCTTTAAGAACTTTGAATCCACTTTTTGGTTTTTCATTTTTTGAATCATTTATACCACTGTCATATCCATCTTTTGAATAGTCTCCAGTATAAATTTTAAAAAATTTATCTTTATTCATTTTATATTCCTCACACAACGTACGTTTTTACTTAAAACTTTATAATCATAACTATTATACTCTTGTTTAAAAGAGTTAAAAGCTGCCTTTGATGCATAATACGAGGACTCTGAAGATGACCAATAATGACTAGGTGCAATATACTTCAATTTATCTTTATAATTAAACAACTTTTTAAGTTCTCTAGTTGATGGTAATCTCCAATCACTATATCCATTATACTTAAGATTAGTACAATACAATTTTGCATTATTCCATTCTTTTTTCATATCTTTTGAATCTATACTGTCTTGCCATATCAAACCAGTTTTTGTATCTTTATAAACTCCCTGATATCCTAACTCTTTTTTTATATTATTGCAATATTCACTATCAGGGAACCCTAATTTTAAATATTCTTTTGCCATATCAATATCTTTTTGTACTCCCGTTCCATTTAAATACATACTTGAGGTATTACAATTACCATAAGCACTACCTAATTTGGAAGATTTTTTATAGTATTTTAAGGCTAAATTATAATTCATTTTAGTGCCATATCCTAGCTCATATAATCTACCTAGGTTTCCACAAGAAGCTGCAGAGTTATTATCACATCCTTTTTTATTAAACTCAAGACTCTTGTTGTATTGTTGGTCTACTTCATCATATAAATATCCAAGGTAAAAAAATGCTCTTTCATCATGTGGAATCAATTTGAACAATTCTAATGATGACTTGTATTCTTCGTTTTTAAATGCGGTCTTTGCTTCTTCATATATTTCTACTAACTTTACAGTGAGCAATGATTCATCTTTTTTAATATCAAGTAGCTTCTTTGGTCTATAGTCATCAACATAGATAGTAATTTTGTTTAATTGTTTTGATAACTCATATTCACTATTTTCTGTTAAAGAAATTTTTCTGCCATTTATTTCTATTTTATTAATAGTTAGTTTTTTATTAGTTTTTTTATCTTTAGCATCTATTTTAACAAAATACCCTTTTTCTAGTGTGATTGAAATAGATTTTTTTCCCTGTTTAACAGTATTGATAGTCTTTGTTTTGTAACCCTCTTTTTCAACCGTAATAGTATTATATTTATTTGGTAGTTCATATTCACTTCCATTATAAATATATTTTTTTTCTCCATTTACATAAACAGCATCTGGAGAACTTGGGTTAATATGAAATTTTGTATCATTTACATGAAAAAATATCCAGTAAATAATGGCTATAACAATACATGTTATAGAACCTATAGCAGTAAAAGCTTTAATCGTATTTTTTTTATCTAACTCTTTAATCATTTTTTCTGCTATTGAAGTATATTTTCCAATTTTTGTTTTCTCTATATAATTTTTAAGATTTTTTTCATTTTTCCATGTATCTTTAATCTCTATATTTGCTTCTTTCCACAACAATTCTTCATTTTCTAAATCTATTAGATTTTTTAATCTATTTTCAGCTTCTCTTTTAAACATTCCTTTTGGATACTTTCTAAGATAATTAAGATAGCCATCTTTTAAATTAGTATTTTTAGAAACACCCCAAACTTGTTTCTCTTTTTTAAGAGCCTCTTCTTCTTTTTCTTTTACAATAAATTCATCAATTTTTTTCTTAGCTTCATTAGAATATTTACCAGTAGGGTATTTATTTATGTATCTTTTATATGCATCTTTTGTATTTGATTTTTCTGTTCTTTCCCATATATTATTATGTTCTATAACTTCAAGTAAATTATCTCTTTTTTGAATAGCTTGTGCTAAAAATCTACCTTGTGGATAAACTTTTATGTAGTTT
>CBDLTN010000225.1:0-2695 GCA_965306065.1 uncultured Sulfurospirillum sp.
GACAGGTACATGAAGGTGCTGATCAGTTTTAAATTGAGAATTTAAAGATTTATTGTACTTTGCACTTAAGAGATAAAAACCTTCATTCAAATCTTCTTCTTTATAATCATCATAAAAATCATCAAAAAATTCAAATTTACCACTTTGGGTATAAAACTCTTTTTCGTAAGGAATATTTTCATAAGTTTTTGATATTGTTCGTCCATCTCTTATGGTACTGTTAGAGTCTATTATTTCTTTAATATATTCGGTTTCACTTTTTAACTCTACTCCCAGTTTTTTACACAATTCATACTCACTTATTCCTATATTAGTTTCACTTATTTTTGGCATTATTCCTACAAATTCTTGTCCATATGATAATTTTAAATCATCTTTTTCTAAAAATGTTTTTGCAGGTATAATAAGATCTGCCATCTTTGAAGTTTCATTTACATGTAATCCAAAATAAACTACAAATTTTGCTTTTTTTAATCCTTCTTTTACTTTGGGAGTACATGGCATTTGATTTACTGGATTACCTCCTTGAATAAAAACAAAATCATAAGAACCAAAGTCTACTGTAGGCATAAGTATTTCTTTTGTTTTAATTTTAAAAGGTGAAGCAAAGCCAAATGAACTATCGCTAATATAACCTACACCACAACCTTCTTTGCCAAAAAGCCCAAGCATAGCAGCAAATGAGTCAATTGCTCTTAAAACACTATGTCCAAAGCTATATTTTTGTACTCCTAGTCCTACTAAAAAAGATACTTTTTTACCTTTTATCATTGAAAGTATTTTATCTACTTCAAGCATACATACACCACTTCTATTTTCTAACATAACAATAGGTTTTGCATTTACAAAGTCTATAAAATAATCAAAATTTTCACTTCGTTTTTCTATAAACTCTTCATCTTCCATCTGATTCATATAGGCCATGCGTGATAGTAACATCGCAAGATAAATATCTCCACGTGGTTTTATGTTTACATGTAAATCAGCCTTTTTAGCAAAATCTGTTTTATAAGGGTCTATTACAATTATAGTTTTACCTTTTAAAGACGGAAGCATATGAGAGTTAGTGACACTAGGATTCCTTCCCCATATAACTACTACTTCACTTTGTTCAACTTGTGTAGGGCTCCAAGTTAAATTTGCTCCTCTTCCTTCTTCTATTCCATATGCGCCTGCATCTTCACATAAAGAGCCTTTAGCTATCTCAGCATCTTTAAAAGCTAACTTTGTGACTCCTTGCATAACACCTAAGTTACCACTTCCTTTAAAGTAGAGAGTTTTTTCTTGCATTTTTTCTTTTACTACATGTAAAGCTTCATCAATACTTATATCTTTTCCATGAAGTGTAGCTTTTTCAATACGTGAAAATTTATGAAAATTATTCATATGATGACAAAGAAAACCTTGAGTAATTGGATGAGACTTTTCACCTTTTAACTTTAAGTTTTCATCAACTTCTATACTACAGCCATCAAAGCAATCAAGTGGGCAAGTAGTAATCATAAATTATTTAAACTCTATTTTTAGTAATTCTGAAAAACGTTTTGGTGCTGGTATAATTATCTCAGTTTTATATGATGAAATATTTTGAGTATCTACTACTTTCCAAATTTTATCTGCCTTTAGTTCACTTGGCTTATCATTGATATATATAACACTGTTTTTTGCTTTATCTACATCTTCTTTTGAAAGATATATAGTAAGTTTTCCTTTTGAAATATCATAAGCATCTACTAAAGGTGTTCCTACATTTACAAAATCTCCTTCATTTACATAAGTTTTATAGATTAAAAAGCCTTGTTTTACATTTATACTCTTCTTTTTTATACTATCTTCAAGTGAAGCTATTTTAAACTCCAAGTCACTTATAGATACTTTTAAATTCTCTAATGAATTTTCTAAAGTTAGCACTTGATTACTTGCATTTATCAAGTTAATAAGTTCTGCATCTTTGCTTGTTCTTGATTTTGTTTTTAAGTTTTTGATTTTTTTATAGTTTTTTTCTCTAATACTTTCTACTTCTCTTGAATTTCTTACATTCTTAAGAGTTAATTCCATAGTTTTTTTAAGTGAACTAAGTTTTGTTTTTGAACTTTTCAACTCTTTTTTATTTAAAAAATCATCAATTTGAAGTAAAACTCCGCCATTTGATACTTTTCCTTCTGCTTCTTTAAATAAAAAGATTACTTCGCCACTAACACTGGCTTTTATAGAATAAGCTTCATAAGGCTCAACTTTGGCATAATAAATGCTTGCATTTAGGCTAAGAGCCAAAACACAAAGAGTTAACAGGTATTTCATATTTGTTCCTTGATAATTTATCTGTTATTATACATAAGTTTTTGTAAATGAAATTTAATAAAGTAGGTAATTATGAAAATTGCTATAATCGGAGCTGGTGGAGTTGGTGGGTATATTGGAGCCAAATTAATAAAAAGTGGTTATTTTGATGTCACAATAATTGCTCGTGGTAAACATTTAAAGGCTATAAAGAAAAAAGGTCTGACAATTGTTGATGAGGGTGAAAAATTCAACATTAATACTTACCACATTACTGATGATATAAAACAAAATGAACCTTATGACTTAGTGATAGTCACAACAAAAACATATGATATTATAGATGCTTTTGAGAGTGCAAAAAACTCAATTACACAAAACACAATTCTTATGACAACAGCGAACGGTGTAGGAT
>CBDLTN010000226.1:0-2598 GCA_965306065.1 uncultured Sulfurospirillum sp.
CTTCAGAACCTATATATATCTTGTCAATATTTTCTATATCGTATGAGCGTTTTGCAAAAACTATAACATCGTTGATATATAAAAATAGTTCTCCAAAAAGTTGCATTAGAAAAGATTGATAGGAAATATTTGTACTTTTTAGACCTTCAGTTGTAAGAAGTTTATAAAATTCTTCTTCATCTATTCTTTCACCTATAAGTTCACAAAACTTTTCTGTTAATTCAGTTAGTGAGTAATGAAGTGATTTTGAATATAGATATTCACCACCTCTGTATATTGCTAAAAAAGCATCATTTTTTTGAAAATATACAAAACAATCTGTACTATCTTCTTCTAAAAGGGCTTTTTTATACAAAGATGAAATTAGAAATGGTGCAGTAGTTACATAGTCAATATACTGAGTCTCTTTTCTTATCCCTGAGAGCTGTTCTTTAACTAATGCCGCATCAATTACAAAAACATTAAATACTCTATTCTTTGTATCATTTGTTTCTGCTTCAAGATAAGTAATTGTATATTCAACTGCTGAATCAAGACCAAGTTCATCATAAACTTTTATTTCAATTGCATCTTTCATATCACTGTCTGGGATATTTCTACTAATATCAACAGTTGCGCTAATTACATCTTTACTTTGTATATAAGAGATAAAAAATGAGTTTTTTGAACTTTTCCCTAATTTAAAGGGTTTTATCTCATTTTTTGCATACTTATATGATTGTAATGATATTGGGTCAATCGAAACAATTTCAGAGAAATTTTGCTTATTACTTTTTTCTGCCATGTCCCCACCTACTTTTGTATTAGAGTAAAAGATATTATAGTATAAAAATAATTTACTCTATTATATAACCTATCTTCTTGAGCAAGTTTTTATCTTGACTCCATCCTTGTTTAACTACAACAAAGAGTTTTAAAAAAATCTTCCTACCAGCAAGATTTTCGATAGATTTTCTAGCCTCAAAACCAATTCTTTGCAACGTTCTGCCATCTTTTCCGATGACTATTCCCTTTTGACTCTTTTTATCTACTATTATAGTAGCATAAATATTATCAATTTTATCATTTTCTTCAACTTTTTCTACTAAAACATCGGTAAAATATGGAATTTCTTCACTTGTATTATTAAAAATAGCTTCTCTTATGTACTCTTTGTATAAATCTTTGACTGGATCAGTAGTCAAAATCTCAGTATCATATAGATAAGGTTGTTTTGGTAATTCTTTTGAAATTTCATCTAAAAGATAAGATTGAGTGACACCTTTTTTTATAGATACAGGAATTAAAGCTTGAAATTTATCTTGATACTTTGAGTACTCTTCTATTTTTTTAAAGAGGCTTTTTTTATCTATACTATCCACTTTTGTAAGAAGTAATATATGTGGAGTGTTTTTTTTATTTCTTTCTAGAAATTTAATATAGTCTTTTAAATTATCACTTGCAGGGGCTAAAAAAAGTATTAAATCACAATCACCCATTGCTTTAAGTGCTTCATCCATCATAAATTGATTAAGAAGTCTCTCTTTTTCGTGAATTCCTGGTGTATCTACAAATATGATTTGAGCATTATTGTGCATTGCAATTATGTTCGAGCGTTTTCTTGTTGCATTAGCTTTGTGTGAAACCATAGCAATTTTCTCACCTATAAGCCAGTTTAGAAGAGAACTTTTACCTGCATTTGGTCTACCGATTACTGATACAAATCCTGCTTTTGTTTTTACATTATCCAAGTGCTCTCCTATAGTATATATTTACTAACATCTTCATCTTCTGCAATTTCGTCAAGTCTTTCATGAACTAACTCTTTTGTTACAATTATTTTTTCTCCACTATGCTCATCAGCACTATAACTTATCTCTTCAATGACTTTTTCAATAACAGTATGAAGTCTTCTCGCTCCAATGTCTTCCATTTTTTCATTTGTCATTTGTGAGATTTTTGCGATAGATTTTATAGCATCATCATCAAATGAAAGTTCAACTTTTTCTGTTTTTAAAAGAGCTTCATATTGACGTAGAAGAGAGTTTTTAGCTTGAGTAAGTATCTGGTACAGTACATCTTCAGTAAGAGAATTTAACTCAACTCTTAGCGGAAATCTTCCTTGAAGTTCAGGTATTAAATCACTTGGCTTACTAAGATGAAAAGCACCAGCAGCGATAAAAAGTATATGATCTGTCTTAACCATTCCGTGTTTTGTATTTACATCACTACCTTCAACTATAGGTAACAAGTCTCTTTGTACACCTTCTTTGCTAGGATCACTTCTATGACTAGCACTAGAACTTACAGCTACTTTATCAATCTCATCTAAAAATATAATTCCACCATTTTGTGCTCTATCAATTGCTTCAACTTTTATAGCTTCAAAATCAAGTAGTTTTTCACTAGCATCATGTCTAAGAGCTTCTTTTGCATCTTTTACTTTTAACTCTTTCTTTATACTATCTTTTCCACTTCCTAGAATCTTTATAAAAGATTCTTGAACTTTTACCATTTCTGGAGGTAGTGAACTATCTGACATATCTGAGCTGCCACCAGTTATTTCAACTTCTATACTAAGCTCATCCAGTTCACCATTTCTTAGCTTCTCTTCCATCC
>CBDLTN010000227.1:0-2593 GCA_965306065.1 uncultured Sulfurospirillum sp.
GTCTTAGTATAGGGGCTTTTATTGCTTATATGGCTATTATTTCTAAAAACGAGCTTCTATTGATACTTGTTGGATTTGTATTTGTTTTAGAGACTGTTTCAGTGATATTGCAAGTTGGAAGTTTTAAAACACGAAAAAAACGAATTTTTCATATGGCTCCAATTCACCACCATTTTGAGATAAAAGGGTGGGCAGAAAACAAAATAATTGTTAGATTTTGGATAATTGCACTTATGTCAAATCTAATTGCACTAATGGAGATAAAACTAAGATGATAGCACTTTTTGGTCATGGAAAAACTACAAAAGCAATAGCTAAAAAACTTAGATCATGTTTGATTTTTGACGATAAGTTTAAAACAGAAAGTGTAGATGAGTTTGGAAACAGACTTTTACCACCAAGCATGTTCTTTACATGTAAAAGTAAAATTCAAATTCCAAGCCCAGGATTTCCGCCAAATCACGAACTTATAAAACAAGCAACTAATCTTGTAAGTGAGTATGATTTTTATAAACAAGATATACCATTTTCTATATGGATTAGTGGAACAAATGGAAAAACAACTACTACGCAGATGGTTGAACACCTTCTCAAAAACAGAGGTGCCATTAGTGGTGGTAATATTGGAGAACCTTTAGCAAATCTTGATAAATCAAAATCTATATGGATACTAGAAAGCAGTTCATTTACTCTTCACTACACAAAAACTGCAATACCAGATATGTATCTGCTTTTGCCAATAAAGCCAGATCATCTTAGCTGGCATGGAAGCTTTGAAGAGTATGAAGAGGCAAAATTAAGTGTGTTAAAGAGGATGAAAGAGGGAAGTATTGCAATAGTTCCTAAAAAATATGAAAACTACCCTACAAAGGCTAAACTTATAACATATAGTGATGAATATGATTTAGCATTGACTCTAGAAATAGACATAAAAAAAGTAGAATTTAAAACACCTTTTTTACAAGATGCAATTTTAGCTATGAGTACAGATAAAATACTTTTTGACACAATTGATTATCAAAAAATCAACTCTTTTAAAACAGATATTCATAAACTAGAAGAGTTCAAAGACTCTAAAGGTAGAACTTGGGTAAATGATACAAAAGGTACAAATGTAGATGCAACTATAGAAGCACTAAAAAGGTATAAAAACGAAGAGATTCTTCTTATCCTTGGTGGTGACGATAAGGGAGTAAGTTTAGACCCTCTTTTTGAGTCTATTAAACCTTTACATGTAAAGATATTTGCAATAGGTTCAAATACTGATAAAGTCGTCAAGTTAGCACATGAAATTGATAAAAAAATTGAAGCTTGTTATGAGCTTGAAAAAGCTATGAATTTAATTCAAAAAGAGCATACAACAAAAACTATAGCTCTTCTTTCTCCAGCAGCTGCAAGTCTAGATCAATTTAGCTCTTACGCTGCTAGAGGTGAACTTTTTAAAAAATTAGCACTTAAATAACTTCTAAACCAATTAACGCCGCTCCAATTGCACCAATAAGTTGTGGCTTGATTGGAACAGTTATCTTTTTTTCTAATTTTTCAGATAATAAATATCTTAAAAAAGGGTTCATTGCCCCTCCTCCTGTAAATACTATATGCTCACTCTTATTTGCAAATTTTCTTGCCATAGAAGCCAGACGAGAAGCTATAGATTCATGTACTCCATACGTAATATTTGCCGCACTCTCTTTTTTTGCTATTAAAGATATTACTTCAGATTCAGCAAAAATAGCACACATACTAGAGATGCTTAACTCTTTATCTGCCTCGAAACCAATATTAGAAAAAGTGCCCATATCTATACCCATACGATTTGCAACTATTTCTAAAAACTTACCAGTTCCAGCTGCACATTTGTCATTCATTCTAAAATCTACAAAACCACCATTATTGTCAAGTTTTATAACCTTACTGTCTTGTCCGCCTAAATCTATTACAAGTTGAGCTTCTTTATTAAAAAAATGAGCCCCTTTTGCATGGGCTTTTATCTCACTTACTACAGGACAAGAAAAACTTTCTTCTATCATATATCTTCCATAACCAGTTGAGACTAACATCTCAACTGGTTTATCATGTAAATACTTTTTTACTATTTCATCCTGATTCACAATTGTTGGTATAACTGTATTATAAACTATCTCTTGTTTACTATTTATGCCAGTAATTTTTGTATATGTTGAACCAACATCCACTCCCCAAAACATTTATTTATCTCTAAAAGCTTTTGCTTTTTTCTTAAAGCTCAAACTCTCTAAAAATGCTTCTACTCTGGTTTTAATCTGCCCTGCATCTTCTGGAGAATAATCTGACTCTATAACTAAACAAGGTATACCTTCCTTTTCTAAAGCTTCTGTTACAAGATGTGCTTCAACATTATACGTATGGCAAAATGAAAGTGTATAGTATATAACGCCATCAGCCTTTCTATCTTTATACATCTGTATAATCTTATCAGTTCTTGGAGTATTTGGTGTAAAACAAGCACAGTCTATTTTAGAATATCTTTGCATAAGTTTTTCCATAAGAATGTCTTCATCATTAACATCACTTAAATCAACATTGTCTTTATAGTATCTATGTCCTATACAAG
>CBDLTN010000228.1:0-2570 GCA_965306065.1 uncultured Sulfurospirillum sp.
TCTAACACCTAAAGCTACATCTTTATCCATAGTTATAATTGCATCAGTTTTTAATATTATAGATGGAGAGTTTTTATCTACTACTTCTATATTTGCACTATGAATTTGATTCATAAATATTAGTTTTCTTTTTCCAACTCTTTTTTGAAGTTTTTTCTCATCAACTCCGGTAAATTTGTCAGTGAAAAAATAGTTCATTTAATACATAGCCATTATCTTATCTACACTGTCCCAAGTAACATCTTTTTTATCTTTGAACATATGATAAATATATCTTGCAAACATATCTGTCTCTATATTGACTCTACGTCCAACACTGTATTGGTTAAAAATTGTCTGCTCTAAAGTATGTGCTATTATTGTAAGCCTAAATTCATTATCTTTTATATCATTGAGGGTTAAGCTAACACCGTCAATTGCGATGCTTCCTTTTGGAATAATAAACTTTGAAAACTCTTTTGGTAAACTTATGACTATATCTGTTGCATTTTGATTTTTTGTTATTGATTTTATAGTACCCAAACAATCAACATGACCTTGTACGATATGACCTTCAAGTCTATCTCCTATAGCCATAGCTGGTTCTATATGAACTCTGCCTTTTAAATTTTCTACTGCCATAATATCTCTAGTTTCGGCTGAAAGCTCAACTGTAAAAGTATTATTTGTTAATTTTACGACAGTCAAACATATGCCATTAGTAGCTATGCTATCTCCGATTTGTGGTTTATATTTAGCCTTTAGTGTTAAATAACTATTTGAGTAGTCAACTACCTCTGCAAATTCTCTTATGAGTCCCGTGAACATCTTTATACCTCTTTACATGTAAAGTGCAATTATATCATATTAAACTACCTTTTATTTTAATTTATATAGAATGATTTGCAGTAAAGAATTAATTGCAATAAAGGATAAAGCTATGTTTGTAAACCCGTCGATTTCTACTAAAGTACATATACCTTTAATTCTAGCTATTATAGTTGGGTTCATTATTATTGGTATTACCAGTTGGACAACACTTTCATCTATGGAAGAGAATGCCCTAAAAAAAGAAGCAAAGCTATTTGAAGTTGCTTTAAATGACCAAATAAAATCAAAAGAGAATGTGTGGATTACAAATGCTCTTCAATTGGCTATGAACAATGATATCCAACAAGGACTTATCTCTGGAGATAAGGAAGCTCTTATAAAAACCTTTAGTGGTATTGGAAAAATGTATAGTGACAATACTCCTTTTAAAAAGGTAAATGTACACCTTCTTACACCTGACCTAAAATCTTTTTTTAAATCATGGAAACCAAACAACTTTGGTGAAAGTTGGAGTTCGTATAAATCTTATCAAAAAGTCATAAATACAAAAAAAGCACTTGTTACATTTGAAGAAGATGCAAGTGGACTTAGACTCAGAGGTATAGCTCCTATCACTAAAAACGGCTCATTCATAGGTATACTTGATTTTAGTGGAGGTATAAACAATTTTGGTGGCTCTTTGAAAAAAAGTGGCATAGATTTTCTATACTTTTTGGATAAAAACTACGCTTCAGTTGTGAAAAAGAATCTTTATAAAAAAGAGGGACATCTTCTCTCAAGTAGTAAAAATATAGACAAAAAATTTCTCTCTTACGTAAAATCTCCATCATTTTCTCTAAGTGACTCAATAAATATGCCATTTCAGATAGATGATGAGTATTTAACAAAAACATTACCTATAAAAAACCTCAATGGAAAGACTGTTGGTCATGCTTTATTTGGCTCTAAAAGCACCAAAGTATTGGAGTCTATGAATGAAGCAAAAACAGGTATGATACAACAAATCATCATTATTGGTATTATTGATATTATTCTATTGTTTTCATTGCTATTTGTCTTAAAAATGGTTATTAGTAATCCAATAAAAGAGTTAAAAGAAAAAGCCACAGAGTTATCTAGTGGAGAAGGTGATTTAACCCATCAAATAAGCATTAAAAGTAACGATGAAATAGGACAAACTTCTTCAGAGTTTAACAAGTTCATAGATAGAATAAGGGACTTAGTAGTTATAGCCAAATCATCAAGTAATGAAAATTCAACTGTAGCAAGTGAATTATCTTCAACATCAGCCCAAGTTGGCAAAAGAGCAGAAGAAGTTTCAACCCTTATGAGTGAAACAAATAAAATGTCTCAAGATATAAAAAATGAGCTAGAATTATCTTTAAGTGAGGCAAAAAAATCAAAATCAGAGATTGAAGGTGCAAACCAAAGACTAGAGAATGCCAAAGAACAGATAATCAAAATGTCAAAAGCAGTTGGATACAGTGCAAACACTGAGATAGAAATGGCTCATAAAATTACCCAACTAAGTAGTGATACTGAACAAGTCAAAGATGTACTAACTGTAATCTCAGATATAGCAGACCAAACAAATCTACTAGCACTTAATGCTGCTATAGAAGCTGCACGTGCAGGAGAACATGGTCGAGGATTTGCTGTTGTTGCTGATGAAGTTCGTAAGCTTGCTGAAAGAACTCAAAAATCTCTAGCTGAGATAAATTCTACTATAAATGTAGTAGTACAGGCTATCTCAGATACAA
>CBDLTN010000229.1:0-2533 GCA_965306065.1 uncultured Sulfurospirillum sp.
GGAAAAACTTTTTAACAGAAGTAACACTTACAAAAATTCTTTTAAATAAAGAAGAAATTATACATGTTGTTTGGAGAGATATTACAGAAAAAAAAGTTTTAGAAGAAAGATTAATAGAGTCTGAAAAAATAGCTAGTCTAGGAAGTTTAGTAGCAGGAGTAGCGCATGAGATAAATACACCTGTAGGTATAGGTTTAACTGGAATCACACATTTTTTAGAAATGAGTAAAAATATTAAAAAAGATTATGAAGAAGACAACATATCAAAAGAGGAGTTTGAGACTTTTTTAAATGACTCAAATGAACTTGCTACATTAATAAATATTAATTTGTCTAAAACAGCTCAGTTAGTAAAAAGTTTTAAGCAGATTTCTGTTGATCAAGTCAGTGAAGAAAAAAGAGTCTTTAATGTAAAAAAATATATTGAAGAAATATTTATAAGTCTTAAAAATGTTACAAAAAAAGTTGAACTTTATGTGGATATAAATTGTGATGAAAACTTAGAGATCAACAGTTATCCTGGTGCACTTTCTCAAGTATTAACCAATCTAATAATAAATTCAATAAGACATGGATTTAGTCTTACTCGTATAGGTACTATTTTTATAAGTATAACAAAGATAGAAGATACTTTAAAAATTATTTATACTGACAATGGTTGTGGTATATCAAAAGATAATTTATCTAAAATATTTCAACCATTTTTTACTACAAATAGAGAAAAAGGAGGAACTGGACTTGGATTAAATATTATTTATAACATTATTACAAGTCAGTTAGGTGGAACTATTACATGTAATAGTGTAAAAGGAGAAGGAGTGGAATTTATACTTACAATTAGTTTGGAAAAATAGTTATTGTAGAGTATATTATGAATCTAATCCACTTTTAAATGAGCGATGTCCTTTTTTAATAACAATATTTTTTTGTTTCTCTTTTTTGAGTATGTCTTTTTCTACAAACAGAGGTTTTCTAGTTTTAGAATCAAGTTCTGTATAGTACATAAGTGTTGAGTATGTTGATGGAGTTGGAGTGAATACTTGAGCTTGTTCAGGGCTCATTTTTAAAACATTAGTTGCAAAGTCTTTTAGGTTATACATATTTTTTTCTTTACAGCCAGGATGTGCGGCTATAAGATAATAAGTTAAAAATTGTTTTTTCCCTGACTCACGATTAAGTTTATCAAATAGTTTTTTAAACTCTACAAGTGACTGTTTCCCTGGTTTACCCATATATTCTAATACTTCATCATCTATATGTTCTGGTGCCACTTTCATCTGTCCACTTATATGATGATTTACTATCTCTTTTAAATAGGTGTAACCATTTAGTCTATCATCACTAATAAGATCATATCTAATACCACTTGCAATAAAAGCTTTTTTGATACCTTTTATAGACCTTACTTTTCTTAGCATTTTTATTTGAGCTGAGTGGTCTGTTTTCATGGCACTGCACATCGTAGGAAACATACAGCTTTTATCTTCACAAGTTCCTTTTTTTATCTTTTTTGTACATTCGTATCCATACATATTTGCAGTTGGTCCCCCAACATCCGAGATGATACCTTTAAAGTCTTTATACGTAGTAAATTTTTTAGCCTCATTGATTATAGATTTTTCACTTCTACTTCTAATAGTCCGTCCTTGATGAACTCCAATAGCACAAAAGTTACACTCCCCATAACACCCTTGATGTGTTGTGATAGAAAACTTTATTGTTTCAAGTGCTTTTACTTTGCCATCTTTTTGATGAAAAGGATGCAAATCTCTTTCGTATTCTAATTCACTGACGCTATCTAACTCTTCTGTAGTTAAGATTAAAGATGGAGGGTTTTGAATTAGGTACCTAGAATCAACTTTTTGACAAAGTCCTTTTGCACTTACAGGGTCATTATTATGGTAAAAATCATCGAACATATCTATAAATTTGTTTTTATCTTTTAAACACTCATCATGACTTGGAAGTTTTATATATTCTTCTTTTGCCTCTTTTGAAATATAACTAAGACCTCTTACATGTAAAGGACTTTCATTCTCTTTTAATGCAGTTGCAAATTCAACTATACTTTTTTCTGCCATTCCATATATGAGGTAGTCAGCTTTTGCATCAAAAATAAGGGGTTTTCTTAGCTTATTTGTCCAAAAATCATAGTGAGTAACACGTCTTAGACTAGCTTCAATACCACCAATCATAATAGGAACTGTGTTTTTGAAGTGTTGTCTTATTAGGTTACAGTATTTTAAAGTTGCCATGTCTGGTCGTTTGTTGTTTTTGCCACCAGGAGTATAGTCATCATCACGTCTAAATTTTTTTGTTGCTGTATAGTTTGAAACCATAGAATCAACACTACCACCACTAACTCCCCAAAAAAGTTTTGGTTCACCCAGTCTTTTTATATCAACATCACTTTTTATATCAGGTTGACCTATGATACCCACTCTAAATCCAGCGCGCTCAAGAACACGACCTACTACGGCAACTCCCATATAAGGAGAGTCTATATAAGCATCTGAAGTTATGAGAATAATAT
>CBDLTN010000230.1:0-2521 GCA_965306065.1 uncultured Sulfurospirillum sp.
CTCCTGATTTTGATGATAAAGCAAAATCTCAGAAGTTAGCTGGATTAAACTTTGAAAAAATGGTTGCTGATAAAATGAACTTCAAGAAAACTCTTGAAGCTGAATGGATTAAGCAAGCAAATGACAAAGGCGTTTTTGATGCAAATGTATACAAAGATGTTGATGATGAGTCTGCTTACTTTAAAAAGTAGATAAAATGATATCTAGGGTAATCAATCCCTAGATATCTCAAAATAGAGTTACTTACGAGTGACTCTATTTTGAGATTGTGATAAAAATTAGGTTATATTAATTGATATATAAAATACTTACTTCATATAAAATAATGTTCATTCTACTTATTGTACTAGCTATTGGTGCTGCGTATGGAACGTTTGTAGAAAATGATTTTGGAACTCTAAAGGCAAGAGAGTTAGTTTATAACTCCATATGGTATGAGACTGTACTGTTTCTAAGTTCTATAAATCTTCTATTTATAATTTATAAAACTAAAATGTACAAAATAATAGCAAGATTTGTTTTTCATGCTGCATTGATTATTATATTAGTAGGAGCTGTTCTAACTAGATACTTTGCAATTCAAGGAACTATAACGATTCAAGAGGGTGAAAAGTCAAACATCTTTATATCATCTTCTGGAGATGAAATTAAATTGCCATTTGAAATACAATTAAATGATTTTATACTTATAAGATACCCAGGTAGTAAATCACCATCTTCATTTAGTAGTGAAGTAACAGTAATAGACAATAAAGAAAATATAAAATTTGACCAAACAATATCTATGAACAATACTTTACTATACAAAAACTACAAATTTTATCAAAACTCATATAGTGGTGATGAAACACAGACTATTCTTTCTATAAATAGAGATCCTGGAGCTAATACAACTTATGTAGGATATGCAATGTTGTTTTTAGGACTTATTTTAAGTCTATTTGATAAAAAATCAAGATTTAGAATAATCACAAAGAAGATAAAAAAAATGCCTATTGCTTCCTTTTTAATAATGTTGTGTTTAACTAATACTCCCTCTTTTGCCAATAATGAATATGTTGATTCTTATATAAATGACTATAAAATAAAGTCAAAAGTAATAGGTGGTGAATTTGGAAAATTAGTTGTTCAAGCTCGTATGGGACGTATCAAATCACTTGATACTTTAAATAGAGAAATACTTAGAAAATTATCAAAAAAAGAGTCTCTTCATGGCATGAGTGCTAACCAAATAGTCCTTGGTATGTTTACTCGCCCAGATATTTGGAAGAAAGTAAATCTTATACATGTAAAGACTGCCAAACTAAAAAAACTCCTAAGAGTACCTCAAGATCAAAAACTTCTGAAATTTTCAGATTTTTTCTATCCAAATGGTAATTATAAAATAGCAAAATTTGTTGAAGAAGCAAACAAAATAGACTCTTCTAAAAGAGGTACATTTTACAATGATATTATAAGAGTAGATGAGCGTTTAAATATCTCATTTGTTGTTTTTAATGGTGCTATTTTAAAACTATTTCCTATTCCAAATGAAACAAACAATAAATGGGCTAGTTTTAAAACTATGTTTATGACATTTAAAAACAGTGAACTTAAACTTGATGTGAGCCGTTTTTTAGACAATATGTTTGACTGGAAATACGATAAAGCAGCTCCACTTATACAAAGTATTGCAAAGTACCAAGATGAACTTGGTAAAGAGATTATACCATCAAAACAAAAAAGAGAAGCAGAAATATGGTTAAATGAGATTAATATCTTTTCAAACCTATCCTTAGTTTATACTCTTTTTGGAATAGTACTGCTTTTTTATGCATTAAACTCCATATTTTTTAATCGTCTCACAAGCCAAAAAATCAAAATATCATTTACTATTATTGCAGTAGCTATACTTATAGTCCATACTTTAGCAATAGCTCTTAGATGGTATGTTAGTGGATATGTACCTGTAAGTAATACTTATGAAACTATGATTTATATAGCCTACTCTTCAGCTATTACAGGTGTTGTATTTTTTAGACAGTCTATATTGGCTTTAAGCTGTTCTATTATTGTTGCTGGTATTTTCTTATTTAGTGCTCATTTAGGTAATATTGATCCTGAAATAACAAACCTCGTACCAGTGTTAAAATCTTTTTGGCTTAGTGTTCACGTATCTGTTATAGTAGCTAGTTATGGATTTTTTGGTGTAGCTTCAATGCTTAGTTTTATGACTCTTATTGTATATATATTCAGAAGTAAAACCAAACCTCACTTAGACTTACATATTAAAAATATTACTCTTATAAATGAAGCTACTCTTATCATAGGAATAACCTTACTTGTGATAGGAAACTTTCTTGGGGGTATATGGGCAAATGAATCTTGGGGAAGATACTGGGGATGGGATCCAAAAGAGACTTGGACCTACATCTCTATAATAGTATATGCTATAATATTACATCTACGACTTATAAAAAATCTATATTCAGAGTATCTATTCAATGTACTCTCACTATTGGGTTTTAGCTCAATTCTAATG
>CBDLTN010000231.1:0-2489 GCA_965306065.1 uncultured Sulfurospirillum sp.
GGTCAAAGTGAACAAGCAAAAAGAAAACTAACTTGTGTACAGATGAGCTCACTCTCAGATGCAATTAAAACTTTTAAAATAACAAATGGAGCATATCCTACAACTTCAGAAGGATTAAAAGCTCTTATAACAAACCCAAATACTTCTGTTTATACTTCTTATCCTAAAGGTGGTTTTATTGATGGTAAAAAACTTCCACAAGACCCTTGGAAAAATCCGTACATATATATAACTACTTCGGACTCATTTGACATCATCTCTTTAGGAAGTGACAAAAAAGAGGGTGGAGATGATGAGAACAAAGATATCAAACTCTCCACATGCGAGTAAAAGCTTTTAGTTTAATAGAACTCATAGTAGTAATCATACTCATTGGAGTTATTTTTTCACTCGTTTTAAATACTTACATTTCAAAAGATAAAACAGATACTATACTTAGCATAAAAGATATACCAAGTTACATACAAAAAATGCTTCAAAAAGAAGATGCTACTTTTTACATATATGGAAACGATTGCCAAAATGCAGTTTTAGAACTTGAAGCAAAGAAGTATATTAAAATCACAAATTTTTCTTTTGATAAGAATAATGAAACTTTAAAACATACTGCTTTAGGAGTTATAGAAAAAGTCAATTTTTCAAAAAGGAATATAAACAAGAAAGAAGAAGATGTATGTTTTAAACTTGCTTTTAAAAGTGGAAATTTTTTAGATAAGTTTATAGTCTCTTCAAAGGAATCTAACTATCTTTTTATGCCATTTTATCAAGAAGTAAAAGTTTTTACCTCGTTAGATGAAGTACAAGATGCATACAGTAATAATGCTTTGTACCCCTCAAGTATAGATGCGTACTATCATGAATAAAAAAGCTTTTATCTTAGTTGAGATTATTGTAAGTGTTGTTATATTGTCTATAGTGGGAATAGCACTTTTAAAAGTAAATGCAAATCAAAAAAAACTATATTCAATAACATCAAGTAAAAAGGAGTTTTCTCGAAATATATCTATAATCACAAACAATCATTCATCAGATTTGCATAATAAAGATATAAATCTATATGATTTTGTAAAAGATAGATATCAGTTGACAAATGAAGAGCTAATAAAGATTTTAAAAGAGAAGAAAGTAAGTTATTTGCAAAAAGATAAATCAATATTTACGTTAGAAGAGGGCGAGAAAACTATAAATATTTTAATAGATGAGATAAAAATCTCTGATAAAAAAAGCTCATCAAAATACATAACGGTAAAAATGTGATGAAAAAAGCCTTTACTCTAGTAGAGATTCTGGTCTCAATTACTCTTTTAGGGATAATAACTATTTTTGTATTTTCGACCATAACTCAGACAAAAAGTAATAATCAAGTTTTTAAAGATATAGTTGAAGTAGATACCAAGTTAGAACAAATTGATGAAGTACTTTATTATGATATTTTGTTATCAAAAGAGATTAAAGTAAAAAACTATAAAAAATATGACATAGTGCATATGAAAAGTAGCAATACAATTCATGGCATAGATGAACCTTACGTAAGTTGGCTTGTACTAAGAGATGAGGATACTCTCATAAGACTTGAATCTGCAAAGTTCATAGAACTTCCTATAAAAGAAGAGCATAAAAAAAATATTTTTTTAGATGAAGTTTCAAAAAATTGCGAATCTTTTAGCGTCAATTTATCTAAAGAGAACAAAAGTGTACTTACTTTTATAAAGATAAAAGATAAAAAACCTGTCGTTTTTGAAACAAGTAAATATAACTAGTTAATTTATATTTATAAATATTTGTTACAATATATAATGAGTCTTTGAACTTAAAGAAAGGTTAGTATGAAACGAATTATTAGTTTTATATTGTTATGTATTTTAGTTGTATTTTTAGTGAATTATTTTTTAGATAACAAGGTAAAAGTAGGTATTCTTATTTCTACTTATAATGCCTTAGGAAATGAACAAACTTTAGCTTTGAAACACTTTGCAAGGAACAACTCCAATATTGGTAAATCTAGTATCGAATATATTTTTAAATCACCAAAATCTAATGAAAAATCTTTTAAAAAAGCTTATAATGAATTAGTTAAAGATAAAGTCAGTGTTATAATAGGACCTACTTTAAGTAGTGAAGCTGCATTTATTATGGATGATATAAATAAAAACGAAATACCAGTGATAAGTCCTACTGTAACATCTCATGACTTTATTGCTAAAAAAGATAATTTTTTTAAAATCATGGTAACAGCAAAACGACAAAGTCAAGCTTTGTCAAAGTATTTACAAAGTTTAAAAAAACAAAGAGTATCTTTACTTTTATCTAGTTCAAATAGAGTTTATAGTGACTCCTTTTCCCAAGATTTTCAAACAGGTTTTGCTAAAGATGAGACCCAAATTATACATGTATCTGATATAAATAGTGCAATAAATAGTGTGATTGATTTTAAGCCTGAAGTAGTTGTCTTTTGCATTCAATCGAACGAACTAATCCAACTTTTAAAG
>CBDLTN010000232.1:0-2413 GCA_965306065.1 uncultured Sulfurospirillum sp.
CCATCTCCACTTGATAGGTTCTTTGTTCTTTCTATTAGATTGTTTAGGGGGTTAGCTATGAAGTTTTTAGATACTAACCATGTAATAATCATAATCATAAGGGTTAAAATACTTGCTGCAATTATTAGATTTGTTCTTAATTCTGTATTTGCTTTTTCAAAATCTGCTAAATTTACCTCTCCTACAACTATCCAATTCCAATTTTTAAATGTTTTAAATCTGACAGCTTTTCTTAAGCCATCTTCTTCATACTCAATATAACCCTCTTTTTTATCCATTATTTGTTTTGCTATTACAGAATTTGCAGGTTTTCCTTTGAGTGTTTTATGAATATCATATTTTTTACTTTTTAAGTTTATTGCATAGAACGAACCATTGACTCCTATTTTTGCTTTATCTATTTTTTTTGAAAGAGATTTAAGACCCTCCGTAAAGTCTGATCCTATAAAAAGAATTCCTATGACGTTTTGCTCATCATCAAGTATAGGAGCATATACTGTTACATAGTCTCTACCAAACAGTCTTGCATTTCCTAAGTACGTTTGTTTATTCATAATAGGTTCATAAGCAGGACTTTTTGCACCGCCTAAATAAGTACCCATAGCACGCGTGCCATCTTCTTTAAGAAGTGAAGTTGAAATACGAACAAAATCATCCCCATCTTTAGCAAATACAGTTGCCACATCACCTGTTAAATCGCTAAATTCACCTACTGCAGAAAAGTTATTATTTATTGGTCCACCACCACTTGCCAATAATGGAGTAGGTACTCCGTTAACATCTATTTTTTCTTCAGTGTCTATATAAAAAGAACTAAAATTTTGCTCAAAAATTTTATATAGCTTTTGCGCACTAACCTCTAATGAGCCATTGTATGTATCCATAGTTTGAACCATACGAGTTACATTTGAATTAAGTTTAAATTGAGTCTCTTTATCTATATAACTATCTAAATAATTACTTATATATGTAATAAAAGCTGTCATTGAAATAATGATTACAGCTACTTGTATATAAGTGACTTTTTTTGTAATGGAATTGAACACACCTTCTCCTTTTATCCTATAATTTTTATTATGTTACAATATATTATATAAGTTTGTAGTTAAAAGTAAAAAATAGTTTTCATTTAGTTTAAGAAGAATTTTGAAGACGAAGCTTTAATATATTTTTAACTAAGTTTTGATATAGTTTCTAATTCAAATAATTTTCATAAGGAGAAAAAATGGCAGTAAAAATTACAGATACCTGTATCAGCTGTGGTGCATGTATAGATGAGTGTCCTGTTGAAGCAATCGTAGATGAAGATGATAACCCAACGGGAGAAGATATTTATTATGTGTATGCAGACAAATGTGTTGAATGTATAGGACATAATGATGAACCAGCATGTGCTGAAGCATGTCCTACTGAGGGATGTATTGTTTGGGATGCTCCTAAAACTGAAGGCGCTGTTGATGGCGAGCCTTGTGTAGAGTAGTATATACTACAAAAGAAGAGAGAACTTTTTGTTCTCTCTTCTCTTTTTTCAAATAAACTTCAAATTTAATAATTCTCAAATCTTTTTTTTGGTATACTCGCACGTTCTGATGACTGTAAAAAAGTTTTAGGCACTATCCTAAGCTTTAGTCAAGAGGAATATAACTTGAATTTATTCTAGTTATAGCAAAAATTAAATCAATGAAATTGGAGAATTTATGGAACAGACTTTATCTATTATAAAACCAGATGCAGTTGCAAAAAATGTAATTGGAAAAATTGTTGAAAGATTTGAGACTAATGGACTTAAAATAGCTGCAATGAAGAGACTTCAACTGAGTGCTGCTGATGCAGGTCAGTTTTATGCAGTTCATGCTGAGCGTCCTTTTTTCGGTGAATTAGTTGAATTTATGACAAGTGGACCAGTTGTTGTTATGGTTCTTGAAGGTGAAAATGCAGTAGCTAAAAACCGTGACCTTATGGGTGCTACTAATCCTAAAGAAGCAGCAGCAGGAACGATAAGAGCTGATTTTGCTGAGAGTATTGATGCAAATGCAGTTCACGGAAGTGATTCAGCAGAAAATGCAAAAATTGAAATTAACTTTTTCTTCTCTGGAAGAGAAATAGCGTAATATTAGGTATGAAGATAGTTTTTAAAAAAGTTCCAGCTAGTGGGGTTGATTTTGAAACATCTTTTGAAAATATTAAATTTTATGGAAAACTTGAAAAAAAATCTAAAAATTTAGTCCAATGTATTGGTAAGTTGGAGGGAACTCTGACTTGCCAATGTGATAGATGTGGTGAAGATATGTCTTTACATGTAAATGAAAAGATAGATCTGTTTGCTAATGATGGGCTTTATGAGAGTGGTGATGAACTACTTGAAGTTATGGAGTTTTTTGACGAGACCGTAGATTTAGATACAATACTACAG
>CBDLTN010000233.1:0-2383 GCA_965306065.1 uncultured Sulfurospirillum sp.
CTATAGCAAAAGTTTGATATTAAAAAAATAAAACAGATTAATTTAGTAATATTTTATATGCTGATTACGTTAGTTTATCTTTACACGAAGCAGAAGAAAAAAGAAGCATATATGGGACTGACAGGGTCAAAATTGGCTTTCGTGTTAAGCATAGAAAAAGAGAAAATTTGAATTTTTTTGAAATAGGGATAAATAAGTTAAAACAAACATACAATAATAAAAAGTAAGCATATCTTTTAAAATTAAGTATATTTTCTGTATACTTTATCTTTTCAATATTAAGAATTAAGGTTGTCAATAAAGCATGAAAAAAGGCATAGCATTACTCATAACTATAGGCTTTATTGCTGTTTTGACTGCACTTATTGCTTATATGTTTTCTATCTCAAATAAAACTTTTGAGGAAGTTGAACGTATTGAAGCTAAGAACCAAAATAGTATCTTGCTAAATGACGTTGTAGTTATCTTAAATGATTATGCAAAAGAGTTAAAAGACAGTGATTCTTTAGCGACTTTTTTGCAGGGCCCACCACTTTTTTATGACCAAAAGAGTGATTTAAGCCTAGATGTAAAGCTTTCTTCTCTAAGCAACAAAATAAACATTAACTCAATTTTAATTAAAAACAAAAAAAATGAATACATAATAAAGTTTTTAGAAAACATATGTGAAAAGTACAATGTACTTGATTCTTCTTTTTTTATAGCTTTAATACTAGACTCGATTGACACTGATGACATCTCAATACAAGCTCAAAGTGAGATAAACCAAACAAACATAAAGTTTTCTAACTCTCGCATCATTAATCCTCACCATCTTGACACTATTTTAACTTACTATATAGATAAGACAAATGATGAGAACATTTTACACGTACCGTGGAATAAACTTATTTACTTTGGTAAATCAAAAGATGAAGTGCTAGATTGCGATAGAATGAGTAAAGAGTTAACATCAACTTTAGGCTTGGGTAATGAAGGTTTATTTACATGTGAACTTATAAATTCAAAAGAAGATAAAGAGATAGCCAAAAACTATAACTTAAAAAAGTTTACAAATGAATTTAGTTATTACGTAGCAACTAAAGTATCGTACAAGATAGGCTCTTTAGAGAGTGACTTCTCTTTTGTATATGATTTAAAAACAGGTAAAGTGAGCAATATTGAATTTTTTAACTAATTTTAAAAAACCTACATTTTTTATAACAAAAAACTTCACTAAAAATATAATTGAAAAATCAAACCTTATATTATCTCCAGAATTTTATTGGGCAAAGAGAGTTAGCTTGAATGTAAGTTTTTCTTATGAAGTTAAAAGTATGGCGCCTTCTATCTTTGATGGGATACTTCCAAAAGGCAAGTTTGAATACAAAGTTTTTAAAATAAAACCAAATGAATTTGTTATCATAGCTTATGATTTAGAGCAGATAAAAGCTCAATTAACTCTTTTAGGAGTCAATTTAGATTTAGTTGAGAAAATCTACACAGCCCAAAGCGAGTTTTTAAACAATGACATATCATTAAGAATAAATGATGACTTTGGAATCTTTACATGTAAAGATGTCGTTACTTATGCTCCTATAAATATATTACCAATCAACAATACTATCTGTATAGAAGATACCTTAAAAGACAAAAAACTATCTTCAGAGTTTATACTTTCACAAAGATTTAAAAGTATACAAATCTCTAAAAAGCAATTCAATATTCTCATCATAATATTTATTATGCTAAATTCAATAGCCATTTTAAACATCATAAAACTTCATAAAGATAAAAATTTACTTGAAAATCAAAAAAACACTTTTATAAAAAACAACAATCTACCCTCTACAAACTTTCAAATACAAAGTATAAAAGATGAACTGTTAAATATAAAAACAACCCAAAATTCTTTTAGAGAAAGTATCTTTTACATAAACAAGTTTAAATTATCTAAAGAAGAGTTTTTTGAATTCATTAAATTTGACAAAAGCTCTCTTGTTATCTCTGTAAAATTAGAAAATAAAAAAAGAGAAACTGAGTTTAATACATATCTGGCAAAAAAACTTAAAATCATAAAACATCAAAAAAATGGTAAAAACCTAAAAATTGAGATCAAGATATGAAATATCAAAATAAAATCTATATGATACTTTTTCTTTTTTGTACATTTTTAGTTATGAGTATTTATAATTTCAAAGCTCAACAAAACCTACAAACTGAAATCAAAAGTTTTGAAAAGTTTTTTAAAGAAGGCAGTAACTTTGTTGACTTACAAAACAGTTGGCAAAGCAAAAGTGGTAGTCAAAAAAGACTTTCACAAATACAAAGAATTATAAAACCTACAAAACAAACAACAATCAAAGATATAAAAACTCTATATTTTAAAAACCTATCAAAAGAG
>CBDLTN010000234.1:0-2374 GCA_965306065.1 uncultured Sulfurospirillum sp.
TTCCATAACCATGTGACATGATAGCTCTTATAATCTCTTCACTGTAGCCATGTTTTTGCATAATTTCTTGTGTCTTTATACAGTGTTCATCTGGATATTTTTCATAATCAAGGTCGTGTAAAAGTCCTACAATTCCCCATGTATCTTCATCTCCATCATACTTTTTAGCAAAGTATCTCATAGTTCCTTCAACTGCAAGTCCATGAGTGATTAAAGCATCACCGTTATACTCTTTTAGTAGTTTAAATGCATCTTCTCTATTTGGCATTATTTTCCTTTACATGTAGATTTTCTATTTTACACAAATCTACATGTAATTGCAAAATTTTATTTATCGTGCTGGTAAGCACCTCCAGCATAGTGAAGTTCATATGAATGAGAATAGATTTCAATAATATTTCCAAAAGGATCTTCCATATAAACCATACGGTAAGGTTTTTCATCGGGATAATACTCACGAACTGGCATACGTTGTTTTCCTCCAGCTTCAACTATTTTTTTAGCTAAACCTTCTACATCTGGGTCTTGTACACAAAAGTGAAACACACCTGTCTGATAAGGATTAAATTCTGCTTGAGGCTTAATGTTGTCGTTAAATTCAAAAAGCTCTATTCCTATTTTATCACTAGTAGAGAGGTGAGCAATTTTGAAACTTTCCCATCCTGTACCAAATACATCGATACACATTTGTCCGATTGCTGTTTCTTTTTCTTCTTTTACTACTGTTGGTTTCATAATAGCATACCAACCCATTACTTCTTCGTAAAATTTCACGGCTTCTTCTAAGTTTGGCACCGTAATTCCTATGTGCGAAAATGCTCTTGGATATTGCATTTATACTCCTTTGTTTTTATGTTATAATTGAAATAGTAGCAGACTTTAAAGCCCTTGGGAAGAGGGCACTCAAAGGTGAATAGGTAACCTAAAAGTTTCTCTTATTGGTGTTACTTTGTTTGAGAGAATTAAAAAAATAAAATTTATTTGGAATGGTGATGTATAAGTTTAATGGTAAAGAGTATAAATGTTCACTTGAAGCGACAATGGATGTTTTAGGTGGTAAATGGCGGTCTTTGATTTTGTGGCATTTGATAGAAGATACACTAAGATTCTCACAAATTAGAAAAATTGTACCTGGTATTAGCAAAAAAGTTTTGTCTGAACATTTACATGTATTAGAAAAGAACGGCTTTATTACAAGAAAAGTTTATCCTGAAGTACCACCTCGAGTTGAATATACTATAACTGAAAAAGGCAAAACTTTAAGTGATGCATTAGGGGCTTTAGAGTCTTGGGGCAGAATAAATCTAAAATAGTGTATAATCGCGAAAAAATATAGGATTATTGATGAGTAAAAGTTTGGTTACAGATATAGTTAGTTTAGTTTTAATAGGAATATCATTTGTTATTGTTGAACCATTTTCAAATGTAGTTTTATTTACAGGATTGTTTGCACTCTCTGGTGCTTTAACAAATCAGATTGCAATACATATGTTATTTGAAAAAGTCCCTTTTCTTTATGGTTCTGGTGTGATTGAGTTACGTTTTGAAGCATTTAAGACTTCTATAAAAGAGTTGATGATGAATCAATTTTTTACAAAAGAACAATTAAATGATTTTTTTGCCAAAGAAGAAAAGAAAATAGATTTTGCTCCAATAATAGAAAATACCGATTTTACTCCTGCTTATGATGCTTTAACAAAAACTGTGATGGAGTCACAATTTGGTGGAATGCTTGGTATGTTTGGTGGAGAGTCTGCGTTAGAAACTATGCGCGAACCATTTACTGATAAACTAAAAGTAGCCGTGGTTAATATATCAAAAAGTGATGCATTTAATGAACAAATCACCATGCATCTAAAAGATTCATCACTTAGTGATGATATGATAAGCTCTATAGAAACTGTAATAGATACCAGACTTGAAGAGTTAACACCATCTATGGTAAAAGAGATAGTTCAAGCTTTTATAAAAGAACATTTAGGTTGGCTTGTAGTATGGGGTGGTTTTTTTGGTGGACTAATAGGGTTTATGTCCTCTTTTATGATTTAAAATTATACAACCCCTTACATGTAAATATGATATAATGGTTTAATCGTCAGGAGGAGAATCTAAATGAGGGTTTTACTATTATTCTTATTAACATCATCATTTTTATTTTCAAATACAAAGATAACTCTTCAGCTAAATTGGTTACACCAGTTTCAATTTGCAGGTTACTATGTCGCTAAAGAAAAAGGTTTTTATAAAGATGTTGGTATTGACTTAGAAATCAATGAACTCTCTTTTGGCTTGGACTTCTCAAAAGTATTATCAAATAAAACAGCAGATTTTGCAATAGGAAGATCTTCTTTGTTAATTAGAAAAGCAAATGGTG
>CBDLTN010000235.1:0-2347 GCA_965306065.1 uncultured Sulfurospirillum sp.
ATGTTATCGCCCTCTAATGCACTCATAGGGATAAAGATAGGGTTTACTATGCCAACCTCTTTTGCAAAATGAAGATAATCAACTTTAATCTTCTCATAAACTTCTTCATTAAAATCAACTAAATCCATCTTGTTAATTGCAACAATAGTATGTTTTATACCCAAAAGACTAGTAATATAACTATGTCTTTTTGTTTGAGTCTGTATACCATGTCTTGCATCTATAAGGATGATAGTCAAATCTGCTGTACTTGCACCAGTTGCCATATTCCTTGTGTACTGTTCATGACCAGGTGTATCAGCAATAATGAACTTTCTCTTATCAGTTGTAAAATATCTATACGCCACATCAATTGTAATGCCTTGTTCACGCTCACTTGCAAGTCCATCAACCAAAAGAGCAAGATCAACTTTCTCTCCTGTTGTACCACTTTTTTTACTATCTTTTGTAATAGCTTCAAGTTGGTCTTCAAAAATCATCTTAGAATCATGAAGAAGTCTTCCTATAAGCGTACTTTTCCCATCATCAACACTTCCACAAGTGATGAATCTTAATAACTCTTTGTTTTCATGTACTTTTAAATACTCTTCTATGTTTGTACTTAGTAAATCACTCATTAGAAATATCCTTCCATTTTCTTTTTTTCCATTGACCCCGAAGAGTCACTATCTATTACTCTGCCTTGTCTCTCACTTGTTTTAGTAAGTAACATCTCTTGGATAATTTCTGGCAAGGTTGAAGCTGTAGAATCAACTGCACCAGTAAGCGGATAACAACCAAGTGTTCTAAATCTCACACTCTCTTGTTTTATCTCTTCACCCTCTTCTATTGGCATTCTATCATCGTCTACCATGATTTTAACGCCATCTTTTACAACTACTGGACGTTTTTTTGCAAAATACAGAGGCACAATAGGAATCTGCTCAAGATATATATACTGCCAGATATCAAGTTCTGTCCAGTTTGAGAGTGGAAATACTCTTATACTCTCTCCTTGATTTACTTTAGAATTATATAGATTCCAAAGCTCTGGACGTTGCTCTTTTGGGTTCCATCTGTGAAATTTATCTCTGAAAGAGTAGATTCTCTCTTTTGCACGACTCTTCTCTTCATCACGTCTTGCTCCACCAAATACTGCGTCAAACTTATACTTGTTTAGTGCTTGTTTTAAACCTTCTGTTTTCATAATATCTGTATGAACCTTACTACCGTGTGTAAAAGGACCCACATTTTGTTTAACTCCATCAGGATTTATATGTACAAGCAGATCCAGACCTAGCTCTTTAACTCTTTTATCACGAAATGCTATCATTTCTTTAAACTTCCATGTAGTATCTACATGTAAAAGAGGAAATGGTAGTTTTGATGGATGAAATGCTTTTATAGCAAGATGAAGCATAACAGCACTATCCTTTCCAACACTGTAAAGCATAGCAGGATTATCAAACTCGCTTATTACTTCTCTCATGATATGTATTGACTCAGCTTCAAGCTGTTTTAAATGTGTTAATCTTCTTTTATCTATATTCATCTGTTTTCCTTTACATGTAAACCACACTCTTTGTGTTCTGGGTTTTCCCACCACCATCTTCCACTTCTTATATCTCCTCCATCAGCGACTGCTCTACTACATGGCTCACAACCGATACTTGGATATCCTTGATCATGAAGTTTATTGTATGGAACATTCTTAGATTTTATATGCTCCCAAACATCTTCTTCACTCCAATCAATAAGAGGGTTTAGTTTCAAAAGTCCATTACCCTCATCCCACTCTAGAAGTTGCATATCTTCTCTTGTAATTGACTGGTCACGTCTTAGACCAGTTATCCAGATGTCTAATCCCTTTAATGCTCTTTTTAGAGGTTCAATCTTTCTTATATAACAGCACTCTTTTCTCTCATCAATCGAATTATAAAAACTAAACATACCTTTTTCATTTACTAAGCTTTCAACTTTTTGAGCTTGTGGAAAATATATTTTTATATTTTTTTTGTATTTAACATTTGTTTTTTCTATTAATTCATAAGTCTCTTTAGGAAGTCTTCCTGTATCTAGTGTAAATACTTTAGCTTCATCACTTATATGGTACATAATATCAGTCAAAACTTGATCTTCAATACTTAAACTTGAAGCCAATGCTATTTTTACATCTGTGTCATTTAAAAAATACTCAAGTACCTCTCTTGTATTTTTTCCATCAAGTGCTTTTACGATTTTATCAATTTGATTTTTCATATCTGGTACTCCATCTCTTTAACTTTTCCAAAACTAATCTTGTTCCATGCTCTTTCATGAAAGTAAAACAATATCATCTTAGTAATAAGCTCAATAGAACCTATAGAAG
>CBDLTN010000236.1:0-2272 GCA_965306065.1 uncultured Sulfurospirillum sp.
AGATACTCTAGTAGCTGGTATTCCAAAAGGTGGTTCTAGTGAAGAGGAGATGACAAGAAGAATTGAACATTTTGTATCTCTTTTAGAGTTTGATGGAGTAGTTGAGTATCAAGATGAGTATGGCTCATCAAGTGAAGCTAAAGAGATGATGCAAGGAGTCACTAAACAAAAACGAGATGGTAAAGTTGACTCCATGGCTGCTAAAGTTATTTTAGAGAGATGGTTATCTAAATAAAAGTTTCTTTATACGTCTCTTCATCAAAAGCAACTATAACTTTGTCTTTGTACTCTATAACAGGACGTTTGATAAGCATATTTTCTTTTATTAGCCACTCTTTTTTGCCCTCATTGTTTAAGTTTAAGTCCTTAAGTTTCAAAGTTCTATATTTTGTACCTTTGTTGTTAAAAAGTAGGTCAGTTGAGACTTTTTCGAGCCAGTAATTTATCTCTTTTTCTCCAACTGTAGTTTTTTTGAAATCTATAAATTCAAATTCAATTTCATTTTCTTTAAAAAACTTTATAGCTTTTTTAACGCTACCGCAAGTTTTTATTCCATATAGTTTCATTTCTTTATCCTTATTTAACTTTTATAAGAGTAAAGTATACATGTAAATAGTCCAAAATGCAAGGAGAATACTATGCAAGTAAACGCAAATTCTATGATGGCTCATCAGAACTGGATGGCAAATAATGCGAATAATGTTGCAAATGTTAATAGTGAAGATTTTAACTCTGCGCAGACTACTATTCAAAATCCAAGTGAAGGCAGTGTACAAGCAGTTTCAACTACGACTGAATCAAGTACAAATCTTTCTCGTGAACTTACAGAACAGATTCCTATAGAAAAAGCTACTGGTGCAAATGCACAAGCTGTAAAAGCTTATGATGAGATGATAGGTTCTTTGATTGATTTATCGGTTTAGATTATTAACATAGCATCACCATAAGAAAAAAATCTATATTTCTCTTCTACTGCTATTTTATAAATTTCCAATGCTTTTTCGATTCCAACAAATGAAGCAACAAGCATTATAAGTGTAGATTTTGGTAAGTGAAAATTTGTCAAAAGATGGTTTACTCTTTGAGGTTGGTTATTTGGATGTAAAAACAGGTCACTTTTTCCAACTTTTAACTTTTCTCTTACATAGTACTCTACGGTTCTTGTAACTGTGGTTCCAATTGCTAATATTGGTTTATTTGAATCAATTATCTTACATGTAGACTCTGGTATCTCATAAAACTCAGAGTGCATAACATGGTCTTTTATATGGTCTGCTTCTACTGGTTTAAATGTTCCTGCACCAACGTGTAGAGTTAAAAAATGGGTATCATACTTCTTTTTTAACTCATCAAACATCTCATTAGTAAAGTGAAGTGAAGCTGTTGGAGCAGCTACTGCACCACGTTCTTTTGAAAAGACAGTTTGATACTCTGTTGCATCGTCTTCATTGTCTTCTCTTTTAATGTAAGGAGGTAAGGGAATATGCCCAATTTCTTCTAAGATATTAAAAAGTTCATCACTATTAATTTTTCCATTTTTATGGAAAAACGATACAACTCTGGTACCATCATCTTGCAAAGATACTATTTTCGCTGATAAATCTTTTTCAAAGATAAGTTCCATACCAACTTTAACACGTCCTCTTATATATACAGAAAACTTTTCATCTTGAAGGGGAGAGTTTAGAAGCAGTTCAATCTTACCACCACTTTTTTTCTTTCCAAATACTCTTGCTTTTACTACTTTAGTATTGTTAAGTAGTATATTGGTATCTTTATTTAGAAACTCAAAAAGTTTGTTAAAAGTTGTATGAGTTATGCTTTGATTGGTTCTATCATAGACTAGTAGTTTAGCACTATCCCTTGGAGTTGCCGGAAACTCTGCAATGAGAGATTCCGGTAGTTCATAATCGTAACTTGATTTTAAAAGAGGGTCTATTTTTCTTCCTCTTTAGTTTCTTCTATTTCATCTTCATCATCTTCTTCTTCATCTTCATCCTCTTCAGGATTAACAGCACGAGCAACTAAAATAGACACACCATAAAGTATGATAAGTGGACCAGCCATTAAAAACTGTGTAAGAAGATCAGGTGGTGTAAGAAGAGCTGCTACTAAGAAAATAATAATAATTGCGTATCTGAAAAATCTTATAAGACTTTTGTCTGTAACAAATCCAAGCTTAGCAAAGAAAAATGTTATTACAGGAAGCTCAAATGCTAAACCAAAACCAAAGAGAAGTTTTGTAAAGAAACTTACATATTCACCAATACTT
>CBDLTN010000237.1:0-2245 GCA_965306065.1 uncultured Sulfurospirillum sp.
CCTGTTAAAAAAAATTCACGTGTTAGTATAAGATATACAGCCCATACATTAGCACGGTCAATAATCATAAGACCTAAAAAAGCACCAAGCATAAGCATTTTATCTGCAAGTGGGTCTAATATAGCTCCTAATGTAGTTTGTTGATTCCATGCACGAGCTATAAACCCATCAAACCCATCAGTTACACTAGCAATAACAAATACTAAAGCAGCACTATAATCAAGCCAGCTTACATGAATACCTTCAAACATTACACTATCTCTATCAACTAATAGCCATAGCATTAAAGGTGCTAAAAGAATTCTAGCAATTGCTAAAATATTTGGTAAGTTAAGAATCATTTAAATGTAGTACCGCCGTCAATTAATAGTGTGTGACCTGTCATCCAACTTGCCTTATCTGAACATATAAAAAGACAAGCACCAGCTAAATCAGTTGGTTGCCCCATACGATTTAGTGGAGACATTTGTGCTGTAACATCTCTTACTTCTTCATAGTTTTTAAAAGCTCTAAGTGCATCAGTTTCTATTGGACCACCACTTACAACGTTTACTCTGATATTATGCTCTCCTAGTTCAGTTGCAGCATATCTTGCCATAGCTTCAACTGCAGCTTTTGCAGTTCCGTGCCCTGAGTAGTACTCAATATACTTTAGGTTACCAGTTGATGATAGAGAGATTATACTTCCTCCACCAACTTTTTGCATTCTTTTTGCAGCTTCTTGTGAACCGATGACAAAAGCATTTACAGTTGCTGTAAAGATATTGTTTATTCCTCTTGGTCTAAGTTTCATAAATTTTGTATAACCACCAGCAACAGGACGACCAGATATAATTGCATTTGAAATAAAATAATCTACTCTATCAAAATCTTCATCTATTAGTTTAAATAGATCTTTATATGTATCTGGTTCTAAAATATTTAACGGATACGTTTTAGCTTTTATTTTATATTTTTCTTCTAAGTCTTTTACTTGTTCTTGTGCTAATTCTTCATTTGAGTTATATGTAAAAGCTACATTTACCCCATTTCTAGCGAACTCATATACAATAGCTTTTCCTATTCCTCTGGTTCCTCCACTTATAACTAGAGTTTTACCCTTCATCTCTTCACAAATCATTAATATCCTTTTATATCGTATTGTTTTATGACTTCTTCAATTTTTTTCATATTTTCACTACTTGGCTTAGTTAGAGGAAGTCTATACTCTAATGTATCAAGTAGACCAGCAATATACATTGCTGCTTTTATTGGTATTGGATTACTTTCACAAAAAAGAATTTTGTTCATAGTATAAAGTTTATCGTTTATTCTTTTTGCTTCATGATAATCACCATCCATAGCTGCGTGAGTTAAGTCGGCAATTTTGTTTGGCATTAAGTTTGATGTAACAGATATTACTCCACTTCCTCCATTTGAAAGAATAGGGTAGTTGATAGCATCATCACCACTTATTACACTTAGTTTAGGTTCATGTGCCAGTAGGTCAACACATCTTTCAATAGATCCTGTTGCCTCTTTTACCCCAAATATATTTGAACACTCATTAAAAAGTCTGTATATAGTTTCAGGTTGTAAATCACAAGCTGTACGACCTGGTACATTATATAGAAGTACAGGAATCTCAACCGCATTTGCTAGAGCTTTATAATGTTGGTATAATCCTTCTTGCATAGGTTTGTTATAATATGGTGTAACAGAGAGTATACCATCAGCTCCGTGTTTTTGTGCAAACTCAGCAATACCAACAGCTTCCCATGTAGCATTGCTTCCTGCTCCAGCCATAACCTTTACGTTAGTTTTTTTACAAACATCTACTGCTATTTCTATACAACGTCTATGTTCTTCATGGCTTAGAGTGGCACTCTCTCCAGTTGTTCCAACAGGCACTACAACATCTATTTTATTATCAATTTGTCTTTTTACAAGTTTGGCATAAGTTTCTTCATCTAATTTTCCGTTTTTAAATGGTGTTACTAGGGCTGTCATAGCTCCTTTTAGTTCTACGCTCATTCATAATCCTTTCTTAATATTACAGTTGTTGATTTTTCTTTTACTAGATATTTTTTTGCAACGTTTATTATATCTTCTTTTTTGAGTTTATTTATATTTTCTTCATAATTTAGTAAAGGAGTTATATCTCCCTTTGCATAATAACTTCCAAAAAGATTTGTCATATTGGAAGAACTCTCAAGAGAAAATATAAAATCAGCTTTTGTATTGGTTTTTATCTTTTCAACATCTT
>CBDLTN010000238.1:0-2235 GCA_965306065.1 uncultured Sulfurospirillum sp.
TCTGAATCTTTCTCAACTGCAAATTTACAAAATTCAAAATTATTTTTATTACTTTACTCAAGATTCTTCCTTAAATATTAATACTTTTATTTTATCATAAATATTTAAATAAATCTAAATCTACTATTTTGAAATTTTTTCACACCCTTTTATAAATCTTTTTAATAATGAATCACTACATTTTCTATAATTAATATGTCCATCTCTCCTAAAATATGCAGTTAATTGTGATTTAGTTATCTCTAATCCATCATTTGCAAAAATCTCTATAATATCTTCATCTTTTAAATCAAGAGCAATTTTAAGTTTTTTTAAGATTATATTGTTTGAAAAGTATATCTTCTGTTTTTTTGCCTTCTTATCACTTGGTCCTCTTTTATAAGCTATAAAACCATTTAAAAACAGCTCAAACCCCTCATCACTTAGAAGTATAAACTTCTCATCACTAGCTTCTCTTAGTATATCATCAACATCTTCTTGTGCTATCTTTTTATCTACTAATTTATATGATTTGAGTACATCAACTTTAGTGAGTTTTAACGAGTTCATTATACTCGTCAATATATAATTATTTGTCATTTTTTTTTCCTACTTTCAATTTTTTTAAGTCTTTAGCATCAGAACTTATCCACTCTTCTGCTCCAAAGTCTGTATCTACTATATCTTTAATATCTCTTTTCATAAACTTTCCTGTTGCACTTACTGCTACGTCACCATTTGGTAATATAAGTTTTCCACTACCTTCATATAGTTTTCCTCTATCATTTGTTACTTTTGCAACAACTTTAAGCTCTTGATTTAATGGAACTGGTTTCCTGTATCTAAGGTTTAGTTCTACTGTAACACCAAAGCTTTCTTTTCCATACTTTATCATTAATGCTCTTCCTATGGTCTCATCAAGTATGGTTGCACTTATACCACCATGTAGTATATTAGGATAGCTTTGCAGTTTATCATGAGGAGTAAAAACTGCTATAACTTCATCATTACTAGTTTCATAAAACTTTGTTTTAAGCCCCAAATCATTTTCAACACCACATACAAAACAATTTTTTGAGATGTTTTGTCTATTTACAATATCAAATTCCAATTTATTCCTTTGTCTGTTTTTCGTATTTTACCATCATGTTGCTTTTTACTATATTTATATCACTATTATGGTTCATTTAAGTTTATTAGTATTTTTTTGAGAAAAAAGAGAAGTGAGTGTTATATTCTAGCTTTACCAGAGAACTTCAAAAGATACAACCCTTTACTTTGTAACATAGTGTACCTCTTATTGCTTCATCAGCATTTAGTTTTACATCGTCATATATCGTATATAGTTATACAAAACTATAAAATAACGGGGAACTTTTCTCCTTATATATTAAGTATACTGTCACCGGAATTTGTAACTAAAAAATGAAACTTTTCTACAATCGACTCAAAGAAAATGAAAAACACACTACTGTAGCTCAAATTGCTGTTATGAGAAAGTTATAATAGTTGCTCATTCTTTATTTAAAAGCGGTGAACAATATGATAAAACTAAATATTTAAATTATTGATTTATGAGTGATTTTTTAGTTTTTAGCTTAAAGCTGGGATATAATAAAATTATTTATTATATCCCAGCTTTTAATGGAGTTTTAAGGTGGCAACTGACCATGTTATTTTTGTTACCAATTAATTTTCTAATATGATATACTCATCAGAAATAGTTGGTGAAAGATCATAAACAGAATAAACTATAGCCATTTCTGCTACACTCCCACCTGAACCTGGCCAAGTCTCTTTTACTTTAAGTGGTACGAGTAAAAAATTTCCAAAATGAAGAGTTTTGTTATATGTAATTTTAAACTTGGCATAGCCTGCAGTTATCTGTTCTGCATCTTTGTAAAAACCGTTACTATAAGATACATCAACATCAGTTGCAAATACATAATTTTGATCTGGTATATGATCTTCTATAAAAGAGTTATTGCGATTAGTGTTTCCACTAAATGCTTGTCCAAAAGTACTTACAAAACCAACAGCACCTCTAAAATTAATTTTATACTCGGGTATTCTGTTATACTGAGGTAGGTTATACATTGCCCAGTCAGCAAACCCAATTTGAGGTCTTATCCAAATTTCTACACCCTTTCTAATTATTTCACCTGTGCCTATAAGTATAAAAATTTCTCTGTTCTTTTGACCGCTCCAAGAACTCTCAATCTCATACCCACCACAACTAGCCAATACCCACTCACC
>CBDLTN010000239.1:0-2173 GCA_965306065.1 uncultured Sulfurospirillum sp.
ATCTATACCAGTATCTAAATTATATAGTACAGTACCATAGTATCTATCAGTCGATGCAGCAAATTGAGCTGCCATAGAACCTTTTTCTCCTGTTGCATCACCATCATCGATTACTCTTAAAGTCTCATCTGCTTCTTTTATAAGTGAACCATGGAAAGTGTAAGCATCTACAGCTACATTAGGTCTAAATCCAGGAGTTATAAAATACTCTTTTGGATTATTTAATTTTACATTTAAATCATAATTTCCATTCGGGAAAAAAGTAATTATTTTTTCTACTTGTACGCCACTTAAAGATTGAGTAAAAACAACCTTTGTTCCATTTGTTCCTACTTTAACATTGTTAGAGTTAGCTGTATAAGAAGTAGCAAAAGCTTGTGCATTTAAAGCAGCATCTGAAAAACGAATTTCTAAAGGAAAAGGTCCAAATTCAGAATCTACAAGTTGAATTCTTTCTCCGTTTTCATCTTTATATTTGTCTTCTTTTAAATAAAACTTACTTATGCGCCCTAGTCTATCAATCTTGATTTCATACTTATCTGCAACTATTGTTGCTATAACTTCCTCTTTACTTTGTGTAGTAGTTTGAGTTGGTACTTTTGCGGATGATGTTGAAGAAGATGAAGTTGTTGGTGCAGTTGTTGCTACACTTTTCTCTACTTTTGTCTGTTGTTCTGTTGTAACTTCTTGTTTTGGAATAAAAAAGTAGTCATATGTTGCGAAGAATAAAAATGATAAAACCGTGGCTATAATTATTCTACTCTGATTGCTCAGTTTGTCTATCACGGCGTTCCCTTTTGAGAGTAAATGTTATTTAAAAGCTTTTATAACATAAAAACTTTTACTGTTTTTTGGTACAAACCAAAATTTTATATTAGCAGATTTTAAAAGGGAAGTAGTAACAAGAGAATTATGAAAATTTTTAGTTATAACAGGATAGTCAATTCCCCCAGGAAATAACTGGTTACATCTTAAAATTCTCAATAAACTATAAAAACAAGCCTTTATTAAACCATTGTGAAGAATTTGCCATTTGGCATACTCAGAACATGTAGGATAGTACCTACAGCTTCCATAACTAAACAATGTAAAAACTTTTTGATATAGTTTAAGGACAAAAAGTGCCAGATGTTTCATGATTTTAGACATTCAAGCCTCTTTAGAGACCAGTTAAAACCTCTTTTTAACTCATCATAAGACATCTGACTCATTCGATCTTTTGCTACAAATACATAAATACCGTCTACCAATCTATCTTGGTTCTCAAAAAACAATGCACGCATTCTGCGTTTAGCTTGTGCTCTTTTGACGGCATTACCAACTTTTTTGCTAGCTGTAAAACCAACCTTCTTTTCTGAACCTTTTTTAAAAAAGACAACAACACCATCAGAGTGCCATTTCTTTCCTTGTTTATAAACATTTGAAAACTGACTATTTAAGGTCAGCTTTACAAAACTGCTTATAGTCCTAATCTCTTTCTACCTTTTGCACGACGTGCAGATATTACTTTACGACCATTCTTAGTCTTCATTCTCGTTCTAAAACCGTGAGTACGCTTTCTTGGAGTACTATGTGGTTGATATGTTCTTTTCACCAAAAATCCTTTGTTAAATTTATTTAAGTCGTAGATTTTACCTTTTTTTTACTTAAACAATACATAATTTTGCTCTACTGTAAGTCTAAAACCTCTTTTTTCAATAGTTCTTTATCAACCTTACCACCACTTTGACTTGTTTGTGGTAGTTTTGTTTTATAAAGAATAGTTGCTGGTATCATGTGATTTGGTAGATGTTTTTTAAGCTCAAAAAGTATCTCATTTTTAGGTACCTCTTTTAATGCACTATATGCCATCACAATTTCTTCTTCTATCTTTTCGTTTTCAACAGAAAAAACTGCACACTCTTTTACAAATGTAAGGTTATCATAAACTACTTTTTCTATCTCAGCAGGACTAATTCTGAAACCACAAGACTTTATAATCTCATCTTTTCTTGAAACAAAATATATATAACCTTCTTCATCTTTATAAACATAATCACCACTACAAACAACTATTTCATCAGATAAATCACCATCTAAGTTTACTACTTTTTCTAAAACCTTGATTGATTTGTATAGTTTATCTGTATCCTTTTTAGCATTCCAATAACCCTTATAAATATATCCTCCACGG
>CBDLTN010000240.1:0-2151 GCA_965306065.1 uncultured Sulfurospirillum sp.
TATTCTTTTGCTTGATTATTTGTTTGTATACTTAGTACTTTTACAACATCAATAGCACTCTTTAGTTGAAGATCTTCTAATATATCTTCTTCAGTTATGATTTTATTTTTTTCTGTTTTTTTATCTTGCTTATCTTTTTTGGCTTTCTCTTTCTCTCCATCTACTTTTTCTAATTCTTCTTCTAAATGTTGTTTTAGTTCACTCTCTTTTATCATAAAGTCATTTGTTTTGTGAGGAACTTTTCCAGGGTGGACTACTATATCTGGAGTTACTCCAACTGCTTGGATAGTTCTACCACTTGGAAGATAGTATCTAGCGATTGTAAGTCTTAAAGCCTCTTCTTTATCTATAGGTAATATAACCTGTACACTACCTTTACCAAAAGTTTTTTCTCCAACAACAACAGCACGTTTATGATCTTGTAAAGCTCCACTTACAATTTCACTCGCACTTGCACTTCCTCCATTTACTAAAATAACTAGAGGAATATCATCTATAGTCCCTGCCATAGTCGCTTTGTATTCACTGTTTTGTTCTTCGTATCTGCCTTTTTGTGATACAATTACACCATCTTCTATAAACAAGTCGGTAAGTCCTACTGCTTGGTTAAGAAGACCACCAGGGTTGTTTCTTAGATCTAAAATGATACCTTTTATATCCATGTTTTTACTAAGAGCTTCTTTTGTTTTTCTTACTACATTCTTATCAAAGTTAATTACTCTAACATAAAGGATATTATCTTTTTCTATGGTTTTTGTATAAACTGAATCAATTTTTATAATATCTCTTGTAATAGGTATTAATAGAGGCTTGCTCTCTCCATCCCTTACAATTGTTAAGGTTAAACTAGTTCCTGGTTTTCCTCGCATAATAGCTACTGATTCATCAATAGTCATATTTAGAGTTGATTGTTTATTGATTTTAAGGATAATGTCACCAGATTTTACACCAGCTTTGTCAGCAGGAGTTCCTTCCATAGGAGCAATTATTGTTAAAGCACCATCTCTCATACCTATGGTAATACCAAGCCCACCAAACTCACCGTCTGTTTGAATTTTCATATCTTTAAAATGCTTTGCATCTAAATGTGACGAATGAGCATCAAGATTTGCCAAAAGTCCTTCTATGGATTTATTAACTATCTCTTGTATTTTTAAATCATCTACATAATATTTTTCAACAGTACCTAAAACTTTGGTAAATTTAGCAAGTGATGAGAGGCGACTCTCTTCGGTTATCTTTTCATCTTCTGCAACAAGTGCACTAGAAAGCATAAGTGAAGCTCCAATAAGTGTAGCAACAAAACCGATAGAAGCAAATTTGAAATGTCTCATTTTAATTGTCTCCCTTTATAAAAAGAAATTTATGTTATTCAAAATAGTTAGAGATTATATATAAATTTTACTAAAAAATCTATAAAACCTTTATTTTTTAAAAAAATAGAATACTATAATGAGTAAATAAATTAAAGAAACTTGACAGAGATTGACTAAAGTTGTATAATTTAATAAAAAGAATATAGGAGCAAATTGTGAAGCAAATTTTTGAAAAATTAACACATCAAATGACACAAGCAATTGAGAGTGCTGTTAGTCTTGCACTTCACTCTAAAAACAGTGAAGTTGAGCCTTTACATGTAGTTTGGGCATTGGTAACAAACTCAAATTCAATATTAAATCAAGTATTTAATAAGATGAATATAGATAAATCAGCTATAGAATTAGAGATAAAAAGTGAAATAGGAAAATTACCAACATCATCGAATGTAACAAAAGAGAGTATTAAAATCTCAAAAAACATGGTGGAAAGTTTACATGTAGCAGAAGGAAAAATGAGTCAAGTAGGAGACAGTTTTTTAGCAGTTGATACTTGGATAATTGCAAATTTGGATACTAAGCTAATAAAAAAAATATTTTCTAAGTATATTGATTTATTGGAATTTAGAAAAAATTTTGAAGCACTTCGTGGTGGAAAAACCATCGATAAGCAGACAAGTGACGAAAATTTAGAAGCTTTAGGAAAGTATGGAATTGATCTTACTAACTTAGCAAATGAAGGAAAATTAGATCCTGTTATAGGAAGAGATGATCAGATTCATCGTATGATGCAGATACTAATTCGTAAAACTAAAAACAATCCTATACTTATAGG
>CBDLTN010000241.1:0-2151 GCA_965306065.1 uncultured Sulfurospirillum sp.
GGTTAATAAGAGAGCCTTTTAAGTGAGCTGAGACTACTGAAAAGTTCGTTGCATAATCTCTGGCTGTTACAGGGATTCCTGCCTCAGCAACGCCAGCTATACATGAAGATAATCCATTTATAACTTCAACTCTATAACCTGCTTCTATAAGTTCTTTTGCCTCTTCTGCCCCACGACCAAAGATATAAGGATCACCACTTTTAAGGCGCGCTACTTTTAAACCCTTTTGTGCATAAGATAAAATCAAATCATTTATCTCTTCTTGACTTTTTGAGTGAGCACCTTTTTTCTTACCAACAAAAACTCTCTTTACATGTAAAGGTAAGAGTTCAAGTATCTCATCAGTTATAAGATGATCATAAAGTGCCACATCTACTACCTGAATAGCTTTATAAGCTTTTATAGTCAAAAGTTCAGCATCACCTAAACCACAGCCTATAAGGTATACACTTGGAAAGTATTTTTTACATTCAGACTTAGCTTTTAGTTTGTCAATTAGTCCTAATGCTCTTTGGTTAGCTTGGTTTTTACAAAATTCATTTATATCTTTTGGGATTATTCTTTTTATCTCTTCTCTTACTACTTGGGTTGCTGTTGGGCTTGAACCATCACTAGAAATGGCAATTTTTAATTTTCCGTAGTTTAGTAAAGAAGAAAAGTAAAAATCACATAACTCTGGTACATCGACCACGTTAAGTAAAAAGTTTTTATTTTTAATCAACTCTTGTGTTACATCTTCATTGCCTGTAGCATCAATTACAAATTTAAAGTTTTTTGTGTCACTAGGATGAAATTTTTTTATAGTTTTCTTTACATGTAAAGAATCAAATTTGGATATATACTCTTTAGATATTATCTTAAAATCAATATCATTGTTTTTAAGAACAGTCGCTTTTTGTAAAGCAACTGCTCCTCCACCAATAAGAAGAATTTTAGGATTTCTTAGTAAAATTGGTAGTGAATTCAAAACCGTTCTTTTATAAGATTTTCTACATATTCAAAAATCTTGGTTGCTGGGATTTTATCACCATTTTTTTCACCAAACTTACTTCCTTTTTCTCCATGTAAAGTTCCACCTAAATGAACCTCATAACCTGCAACTCTTCCTTCATCAGTTTTAACTTTTGTACCAATTAATCCAATATCAACTATATGAGGATGAGAACAGCCATTTGGACAGCCCGAAACTGCAATAGAAATTGGCTTATCAAAATCTGGAAACTTGTTTTCTAAGTGACTAATAAGTTCACTTGTAAAGTTTTTAGTCTCAGTTATGGCAAACTTACAAAACCCAAGTCCTGTACAACTTTGTGTTCTAGCTTCAAAACGTGATGGATTTGAACTAAAACCTATATACTTTAGTTCTATCAAAAACTCATTTAAAGTCTCATTTTTAACACCGTAAATTACAAAGTTTTGAGTAGTTGTCAAGGCAATTCCACCTGCATTGTACTTGTTTATGAGATTAGAAAGCTCTTTGAACTGTTTTCCTTCTACTCTTCCTCTATTTGTTGCACATCCAATATAACTTTCGTCTTTAGTTGATGAATCATGGATACCAAAATGCTCTCTTTGTTGGTATGGAGTGATTGTTGGTTCATTTAATCCTACTAGCAAATCAAAATCTAACTTTTTTTCTAACTCATTTACAAATTTTTCTATGCCCCACTCTTCTAAGAGGTGCCTTACTCTTGCTTTACTTCTATTCTCTCTGTTTCCAAAGTCTCTAAAAATCTCAGCACAAGCTACAGCAACATCTTTTACTTGCTCAGGCTTTACATATCTATTTGCACGAGTAGCAATACGTTTAGATTTTGCAAGTCCTCCACCTATACTCAAGTCAAAGAAAACCTCTTTATTTTGAGTAAAAGCAGTAAAACCAACATCTTGAATTTCATGTCCCATACAATGGCACTTACATCCACTAATACCAACTTTGTATTTTCTAGGAAGGTTTGAGTATTGTTCAGCATTATCATCAAAAAACTTATCTAATTCTTGTATTATAGGATTTACATTAAAGATTTCACCTTTATCAATTCCACTAACAGGACAATTTACAATAGGACGAGGACCATCCCCTGAAGCAAGTCTAGAAGTAAGAGCTGTATTTTCAAAAGCTTTAAAAATCTCAGGTAGATCTTTTATCTG
>CBDLTN010000242.1:0-2150 GCA_965306065.1 uncultured Sulfurospirillum sp.
TAGTTGAGCACCAAAGTTTATAAGAAAATCAAAACCAAGCGGTACAACTATATAATAACAAAATGAAGCTCCCATAAGGAACATTAGAGTTGCAAATGTAACAAAAGGTATAACTAGTTTTTTTTCATTCTCATAAAGACCTGGAGCAATAAACAACCAAAACTGCCAAAATATAATAGGCAGTGAGAGTAAAAATGCAGTAAAAAAAGCAACTTTAAGTGCTGTAAAAAATGGTTCTTGAACTTTCGTAAAAATTACTTCTGAACCAGCTGGAAGTACAGTTTCAAGTGGTGCAATCATAACAGCAAGGATTGGTTCCCAAAAAGCAAAACATGCAAAAAACATAACAAAAAGAACAGCGACAGAGATACCTAATCGTTTTCTTAACTCCACTAAATGTGGTTTTAACTCATCAAACATCTTCGCCCTTATCTTTAGTTTTACTATCTCCTGTGATCGCTTTTTTTACACCTAGTGGATCACTTTTCATTTCATTGACTTTGTTCATACTATCTTTTATATCGTTAAAAGTATCAGTTACACCAGTAGTTGATTGTTTTATATCTTCAAGTTCATCAAATGTGACAGTTTTTCTCACACTCGATGCAGCAGTGTCAAGTTTCTTTTTATACTCTAAAGTTTCATCTTTTAACTCTTGTATTTTTATTTCTTGCTCAAACGATGTTTTTGCATCGTTTATACTACTTTTAAATGATTTAAAAAATTTAGCTATTTGTACCATAGTTGAAGGCAGTTTATCTGGTCCTAAAAATAGAACAGCAATAACCGCTATTATCATAATCTCTGCGAAACTCATTCCAAACATATTTATCCTTTACATGTAAGCGTTGAATTTTACCTAATTTTTACTTAAGATATTATGTAAAGAGCTATCTCATCAGCTAATAAAAAGTCTTTGTTGAAGAGTTTATTATCTTTACATGTAAGCTTTTTTTCTTTCAATAATATAGTTGCTTTTTGATTTTGCTTTGTTGTTAATATATTCATATCAATACCAACTTCACTTCTTAAGCCTAAAAATATTTTTTCTGTAATTAAATCACTTTTTGTTAACTTTTCAACTACTACATGTAAAGGGTTTTTTATATACTCTTCTATGTTTTTTGATGGGTAGTACCTTTCGTTTTTATAAAAACCAACTGCACCTGCACCAATGCCCATATAATCATCACCGCTCCAGTAGCCTATATTATGAATACTTTTATAATCACCAAAGTTTGAAATCTCATACTGTTTAAATTTAGAAGTAACTTTTTTGATAAAATTGTTTGCTAAACTTGAAGAATCATCCGTAAGTTCTGTTTTTTCAAAAAAAGGTGTATTATCTTCAAGTGTTAATGCATAAGAACTTATATGATTGATAGGAAGCGAGAATGCTATATCAATATCATCTTCTACATCAAAAGAGGTTGCGTATATAAGGTCAATAGAGATGTTTTTTATTCCAATTTCATCAGCACTGTTTACTGCATCTATGGCTTGTTTTTTTGAGTGATTTCTACCAAGTTTTTTTAGTTTATTTTCATCAAAACTTTGAACTCCAAAACTTACACGATTTACTCCTAATTCTTTCATACCCTTCAACCAATTTTTTGATGCCGAATTTGGATTTGCTTCAGTAGTTATCTCTGCATCTTCTTTTAAATATGGTTTTAATATTTGAAAAAACTCTTTATACTGTGATGGTTCAATGGTTGAAGGAGTTCCACCTCCAATAAAAAGAGATTTAATAGAATTTGATTTAATATTAAATTTTTTAAGTTCGTTTTTCAACTGTTTTGTCACAGCTCTCATATATTCTTCTTTTAAGAAAAACTTATCTACATAAGAATTAAATGCACAATAGTGGCACTTTGAATCACAAAAAGGTATATGTAAATATATTAACAAGTTTTTGCCTTTGATATAAAAGATATTTTAGTTGTTGTTTGTAATTCTAACATTTTAAATTTTTTGATTTAATAAATATTAACAGTATTTAAAAGTTATTTACTAATTTTTAGTATGAGCTTATCATCTTTTAATCATATTTTAGATAAAATCACAGGTTATTTAAAATAAAAGGAGAGAAATTGCAAAAACATAAACGATATCGTCCAAATGTTGCTGCTGTTATTGTCTCTTCTAAG
>CBDLTN010000243.1:0-2105 GCA_965306065.1 uncultured Sulfurospirillum sp.
TCCCTAGAGTATTCATTGCCCAGATATTTGATCTAGCCACTCTACTATGCATAATATCACCAACTATAGCAACTGTTAATCCCTCTAGATTTTTTTTATGTTCTCTTATGGTGTATAAATCTAATAATGATTGAGTTGGATGTTCATTAGCACCGTCTCCGGCATTTATAACAGAAGCATCTATATTTTTTGCAACAAAATCTGCTGAACCAGCATTTGGATGCCTTAAGACAAAAATATCTGTTTTCATTGATTCCATATTTCTTATTGTATCAACTAATGTTTCGCCTTTTGAAGCACTGCTTGATGATGCACTAAAGTTAATAGCATCCGCAGATAATCTTTTAGCTGCTGTTTCAAAAGAGACCCTTGTTCTCGTTGAATTTTCATAAAAAGCATTTATGACTGTTTGACCATGTAAGAATTTATTCTTTTTTATGTCACTTTCATTAAGAGATTTAAACTCTTTTGTAGCATTTAAAAAATAAAAGATTTCTTCTTTAGACAAATCTTTTAATCCAAGTAAATCTTTACGTTTATATACTATACTCATATTATAATTCCTCACATTTTCAAAAATTTTTTATTGTATCTATTATTTACTTAGAAACCTATATAAGCCACCTAATCTACATTGAAACATACCTAAACAATTATATCTTATACGTTAATATTTTTACCACTATTTATATAATACAATTGTTGTTAAGTCTTTTTATACATCTCTAACTCAATTGACATTTTTGCACCTTCATTTGTATTTTCTATATAAATTTTTCCATTCATCTTGTCTTCTATTATTAATTTTGCCATATACAGTCCTATACCATGACCATCTTGTTTAGTTGTAAAATATGGATCAAAAACATTATTTAAATATTTTTGAGGTACCCCTCCTCCATTGTCTTCTATCTCTAATAATATATATTTATTTATATTTTTAATAGAAATCTTCATCTTAGCTTGTTTGATTTTTTTGTTTTTTCTTTGAGTTATCATTGCCTGTTGTGAATTATTTACTACATTTAATAATGTTTGCATTAATTCATTTTTATATCCTAAAATAACTAAATTAACATTTTCTTCAACTTTTATTTCAAGGTCTATATAGTTGTATTTGATATTATGATTAATGATATTCATCATTTTTTCAACTGCATCTTTTATATTGAAAGTGACTTTTTTTACTGAAGGCATAATGAAATTTTGAAAATCATCTACTGTATTTGTCATATATCTTACTTGAACCATAATATCATTTACATATTTTGAATTCTCTTCTTGCATGTTCGTAGGTAAAGAACAAAATTGTTCTTGAGCAATAGTTGAAATCTCAACTAAAGGTGACTTCCATTGATGAGCAATTGAAGAAAATATTTCACCAATTTCCGCTAATTTTGATTGTTGAATTATAAACTCTTGTTGTTTTGATTTATCTTTTAAAGCTTCTCTCTCTTTTGTTACATTTGTTAGTACAGTTACGAATCCACTTGTATTAAAAATATCTTCTGTATAAGGAGTTTGATCTACTAAATAAATGACTTCTTTTCCATCTTTTTGACTAAGAGTTATTTCTTTATTATTTGAGTCCTTTGGCAAAGTATTTACCAACAAATTAATCAATTCTTTTGCATCATTGTCATTTACATAATTCTTTAACTGTTTTTTCTCCAATATAGAACATTTCATCTCTAATAATTCTAAAAATTTTGAATTTAAATCAACAATTACACCATTATCATTATGCCAAAGAATTGGACTTTTTATAGCATCTAATAAAACTTTGTCAAATAATATTCTTTGTTCTAAAAGTTTTGAATTTTTTATACGAAGTACTAGATTATGGATTAGACCTAAGATTAAGAAAAGTAGTAAAGGAGAGAAAATAAAAACAATATCAATAAAACCTCTATTGTTTTCGAAAAAAGCTAAAGGAGAATTTACATAAGAAAAAGGCTTATGTAAATCTAAGGGTCTTATTTTAAATTTTTTAGATTTTTCATAATCAAAAATATAATCATACAAGTTATCTACGCTAATATAAGGTTCTGATTTTTCTTTATTTAATATCTGGATTACTTTTTTACCTGTTCTAGTCCCTAAAG
>CBDLTN010000244.1:0-2039 GCA_965306065.1 uncultured Sulfurospirillum sp.
TCTATCTCTAAAACAACTATATAACTTTTGTCATCAAACTGAGTAGTTTTATTTTTTTTAATTTTGAGTGATTTTGCAATAACTCCACTAAAATGTTTTGTTCCATTTAGTTTGATTATATTTGGAGTTGCAGCTTCAAGTTTTTCACTATCAATCTTTAACGAGTCTTGGTATGTATTTAACTCCAATGTTGGTAATTTAGCAGCAACATCACTTGCTTTCATATAAAATGTATTATAGAAGATGTTATCACTAAACCATTGCCAGTTTGCATCTGGATTTATAATTTCTAAGTATTGTGAATTTTGAAAATTAGTTGTTATCTCTTCAAAATCATCATTTGCTATTATTGCTTTTACTTTTATTGGAAATAGTTCACCTACATATACTTTTGAAGGAATTTCTTCATAAGAAAGAAATATAGATTGTTCTTTTGCGGAACTTATGGTACTGCTATTTGTTTCAATATTTTCATTTAAATCATATACACTTTGCGCAAATATGATATTTGTAAAACAAAAAAACAGTACCCAAAGTTGTTTCATTAGCCTTCCATAAGACCTTCAAGCATTTTTACACCATCTGATGATCCCAAAAGAGTTTCAATGGCACGTTCAGGATGAGGCATAAGACCAAATACATTTCTTTTTTCATTACAAATACAAGCAATTGAGTCAACTGATCCATTTGGATTTTTATCAATTCCATTCTCATCAGCATATTTTAAAAGTACTTGATTGTTAGCGTAAAGTTTTTCTAAACCTTGTTCATCTATAAAGTAGTTTCCTTCTCCATGAGCTATTGGAATATTTACTACATCACCAACATTTAGTTTTTGCAAAAATTTATTATCATTGTTGATTACTCTTAAATGATGATATTTTGATATAAAGTGTACGTTTGAGTTTCTTTTCATAGCACCATCAAGTAGTCCCATCTCTAGTAACATTTGAAAACCGTTACAGATACCAAGAACTTTTCCACCTTCATTAGCAAATCTTATTACATCTTTCATGATAGGAGAAAACTTTGCAATTGCAGCACTTCTAAGGTAGTCACCATAGCTAAAACCACCAGGAAGAACTACTAAGTCAGTATCGCTCGGTAAAGCTTCAGCTTTATGAAAAACAAGCTCCACGTCAGCATTTAGTTTTTCATAAGCATATTTAGTATCCATCTCACAGTTTGTACCTGGAAAGACAACAACAGATACTTTCATTACGCTATCTCTATCTCGTAGTTTTCTATTACAGTATTTGCTAACAACTCTTCACACATCTCAGCTACTCTAGCTCTTGCTTTGTCTTTATCACTTTCGTTTACTTGCATAACTATCTGTTTTCCGATTCTTACATCATCAACTTCATTAAAACTTAGAGCACTAAGTGCATGATGAACTGCTTTACCTTGTGGGTCAAGTACGCCTTCTTTTAATTGTATATTTACTATTACTTTCATTTTTTCCTCTTATTTTAAAATTCTATTTAATACTTCTTCATAAGCAACTTTTACATTACCTAAGTCTTGTCTAAACACGTCTTTATCTAGCTTCTCATTTGTATCCATATCCCAAAAACGGCAACTATCAGGGCTGATTTCATCTGAGAGCAAAATATTTCCTTCACTATCAACACCAAACTCTACTTTAAAGTCAACTAAGTTTAATCTACGCTTTGCAAAAAACTTTTTGAGTATAGCGTTTATTTCACGACCCAGTCTTTTTAACTCTTCTAAATCAGATTCACTTTTAACTAAATCCATCATTATACAATGTTCATCATTTAAGATAGGGTCATTTAGTGCATCTTCTTTATAGTAAAACTCTACTAAAGTAAATGGTAACACAGTTCCATCTTTTATACCAAGGCGCTTTGTTAATGAGCCAGTTGCAATGTTTCTTACAACTACTTCTATCATGATAATATCTACTTTTTTGACAAGTTGATTGTTATCATCTAAAGTTTTCACTAAGTGAGTTTTTATACCAGCTTTCTCTAAAAGTGTAAAAATTTGTGTACTGATTTTGCAGTTTAGTGCAC
>CBDLTN010000245.1:0-1983 GCA_965306065.1 uncultured Sulfurospirillum sp.
TCTTCAAAGTGGACAGATGATAGGTATAGATCTTAAGTTTGGTAAAGTGATGAAAGACAATGAAATCAATGATTACTTGAAAAATTCTAACAGATATGCAGAGTGGTTAAATAACAACTTAGTTTATTTGCAAGAGTTTGTAGAAATTCCTTTTGCTAAAACAAGCGATTATAAGAGAAAAAATTTAGCACATGAACAGAGATTTTTTAATATAACAGCTGAAGTAAAAGATATGGTACTTTCTCCTATGATGAAAGATGGCAAAGAGGGAGTTGGTGCTATGGGTGACGATACTCCAATGGCAGCATTTAGTAAAAAACAAAGAAATTTTAGTGACTTTTTTAAACAAAAATTTGCACAAGTGACAAATCCTCCAATTGACCCTATCCGTGAAAAAGTTGTTATGAGTTTGAATGCAGGATTTGGTGAGATGAGGAATGTTTTAGATGAGTCAAGTGAACATGCAAAACGTATAAAATCAATTTCTCCAGTATTGATGCAAGAAAAACTTGAAGTTCTTAAATCTTTTGGTGATGCTAGCCACCCTAGATATAGAGATGATTATAAAAACAGAGTTTTTTCAACGCTTTTTGAAGAGAATTTAAAAGGTTCTTTGGAAGATTTGGTTTATGATGTAATACAATCTGTAAAAAAAGAGAAAGTAAAAATTATATTTTTAGATGATAGAGGAATGAGTAAAACCTTAAAGCCATTACCTATGCTAATGGTTATGGGAAGACTAAACCAAGCTCTTTCTGCTGAAGGGATTAGACATAAAGCTTCTATTATCACTATAAGTGGAGAGATTTTTGACTCACACTCATGTGCTACTCTTATAGGATTTGGAGCAAGTGCAGTTTATCCTTATATGCTTTATGCAACAACATTAGAAGAGTGTAAAGATACTAACCAAGGATCATATGAGACAAAAACAGCACTTAAAAATGTTAATTCTGCTTTAAATCAGGGACTCTTAAAAATTATATCAAAAATGGGAATCGCTACTATATCTTCGTATAGAAGTTCATCTTTGTTTGATTGTTTAGGTCTTTCAGATGAAATTGTAGATGATTGTTTTTGTGATTCATATGCAATGATACCAGGTCTTGGTTATGAAGATATAGAAAAAAAGTTAAAGTTTAACCATGAAAAAGCTTATGAGCTAGATTTGAGTAAAAAACTTTTTCCGTTAGAAATAGGTGGATTTTATAAACATATAGATGGAAGTGAATTCCATGATTTTGGACCAGCAGTCGTTCACTCTATACAAAAACTAGCAGAGAGTGGAAAAAAAGAAGATTATGATTACTATAAAAATTTAGTCAACGGTAGAGATATGAAGTTTATCCGTGACTTTTTTGAACTTAAAAGTGATAGAGAGCCTATTGATATTTCTAAAGTTGAATCAAAAGAGGAAATTTTCAAAAGATTTGCAAGTGCGGCAATGAGTCTTGGTTCTATTTCACCAGAAGCTCATGAAGCTTTAGCAGAGGCTATGAACAAAATAGGTGGTATGAGTAACTCAGGTGAGGGTGGTGAGTCAAGCGAGAGATTAAAAACTAACAAGATTTCTAAAATCAAACAGGTTGCATCAGGACGTTTTGGTGTTACTCCAGAGTATTTAAGAAGTGCAACTGAGATTCAAATAAAAGTGGCACAAGGAGCAAAACCAGGTGAAGGTGGTCAGCTTCCTGGACATAAAGTTACTCCACTTATTGCGAGTCTGCGTTATACTATTCCAGGAGTTACCCTTATATCTCCACCTCCGCATCACGATATTTACTCTATAGAAGATTTAGCACAGCTCATATATGATTTGAAGCAAGTTAATCCTGAAGCTACTGTAACTGTTAAGTTAGTATCAACTGCTGGAGTTGGTACTATTGCAGCTGGTGTTGCTAAAGCATATGCAGATAAGATTATCATCTCAGGTGGTGATGGAGGAACTGGCGCCGCTCCTTTAACTTCTATCAAGGTTGCAGG
>CBDLTN010000246.1:0-1961 GCA_965306065.1 uncultured Sulfurospirillum sp.
TTCTTATAGAAGTTTCACCAAGACCTATAATTTTGTCTCTAATATCATCCTCAGATTGATTGTTCATAGATTCTCTTTATATCTTCTATAGAAGTTTTTTTGGGATTTGTGGCTATACATGCATCTTTTATTGCATTTTGTGATAGTTGAAGAATTTCATTATCTTTTAATCCAAATTCACCAAATCTTTTATTAATATTTAACGATGACTTAAAATCAATCATAAATTTTTTTAGGTCACTTTGTATATGTTGGTTTGTAGAAGAGGCTACTTTTAAATTAAAAATCTCAGCTATTCTTCTAAATCTTTCAGGGGAAGAATCAAAGTTAAAATCTATTACTTTATCAAGTAATATTGTATTACAAAGACCATGTGGCAAATCTTTTAGACCACCAAGACTATGTGCCATAGCATGAACTGCTCCTAAACTTGCATTTGAAAATGCTAAACCTGCATATAGACTGCCTAGCATCATTTGGTTTCTATATTCTTCATTTTGAGGGTGCTCATAAACTTTTGGCATATATTTATATATAAGTTTTATTGCTTCAAGAGCATTTATGTCTGTCATTGGTGAACTAGCATTTGATACGTAAGCTTCTATTGCATGAGTAAGAGCATCTAAACCAGTCTCTACACTAAGGCTCAATGGCATACTTATTGTCATTTCAGGATCAATGAGCGCAACATCCGGTATAGTTGTTTTACTGATGATTGCTACTTTTAAGTGTCTTGTAGTGTCTGCAATAATGCAAAACTGACTTACATCAGCAGAAGAACCTGCAGTTGTTGGTAGACAAATCAAAGGAGGGGAGGGAATATTAACTTGATCAACACCTTCAAATTCTAGAATATGTTGTTTATTAGCAGTTGATATACCAATGCCTTTAGCACAATCCATAGCACTTCCACCGCCAAGAGCTACTATAGAGTCACAGTGGTTTTTTTCAAAAACTTCCACACCCTGCATTACTTCAAAATCTCTTGGATTTGGAGACACATTATCAAAGACAGTAACATCAAATCCTTCTGATACTAATTCATCTTCAATCTCTTTTGCCCAACCAGCTTTTTGTACACCACTATCAGTGATTAAAAGTATCTTATTTAAAGCAAGGTTACGAGCAAATCTAGGTAATAAATGGCGAGAACCAAAACCATAAATATATTCAGGTGCTACAAATTTTCTTAAACTTGAGAGGCTGTATATCTTATCATCCATATCCTGCTCCTTACTTACTTATAATTGTACACCTTGTAGTATTAACTTGTTCTTAAACATAAAAATCAAACTAACGTTATTTGTAAAATAAATCAATAAATAATACATATTAAAATACATACTATTTTATGTAAATGCGGCTATATAGGTATTTTATAATGTTGAGGTTTCATGATTTATCATGGTTTCAGCAAGTTCAAACATTGATATTTGATTGCCTATTTCATGTTTTTTATGAAGGTCCAACTCTTCTAAAGATGAAAGGCTGACTAAAATATCTACACCTTTTTCTTCTATTTTTCTTAGTGTTATTATAGATAAATCTTGAGGATCACCACAAGTAAGTTTTACTGCTTTATTCATAAAAATCAATTTTGAAGGTAGTACTTTTTGAAATAGTATTGATTCTAAAAATTCTTGCATAAGTCTATCTCCATATAAACCTCTTCCAATACAATCAGAAGTAATAATTAGTGCACGAGATTGTATCTGTTTGTCTCTTTTGTGGTGTTCTTCTATATCACACGAAAAGTTTTTTGAGATAGTTATAAAAATACCAGCTCTTTTTTGTTCACGTTTTACAAAAAAACCTTTATTTTGGGCATATGTAAGGATATTGTCTTCTGACATGTCACAGTTTGTTATGATTGTAAGAGCACAGTTTTCTTCTAACTCTTCAAGGCTGCTTTTTGTTAGTATAACAGGCTTAGGAACAGGCATATCACGACAGTCTATAGT
>CBDLTN010000247.1:0-1945 GCA_965306065.1 uncultured Sulfurospirillum sp.
TCTTTTTTCTATAGTGATGTAAGAGAATGTAAACTATATAATCTCTTCTTTGGAAGCAATGACATTAAAACAAAAAGTCTAAACTACTCTTTTAGTGTAAATGACAATATACCTACCATACAGACACTAAACCTAGAAACTTCACTTATAGAGCTAAAAGAAAATACCCAAGCAAATCTAACTCTTAAAGCTACTTACAGTGATGGAACTATAAAAGATATAACAAACAATATACAATGGAGTATACAAGATAACTCTATAGTATCTATAACTAATACTACACTAAAAGCATTAAAAGAAGGAACAACAACACTAAGTGCAACAGTAGATAATACTACATCAAATAGAATAAACATAACAGTATATAAAGAGATAAATGGTTATAAACTTCCTCCCCAGCCAGACCCAACTATTAACAACTCTACACTTCTTGGGATAGACTCTAACAACAATGGGGTTAGGGATGATGTGGAGAGGAAGATTATAAATAAATATAAGGCTGAGCCTATAAAGATTGAGGTTCAAATGTCAGCTGTTAAAGTGTTTCAAGAAATATTAGAAAATCCTATAGGAAATGCAGAAGTATTACAGAAAAAATTATCTAGAAATATTGATTGTGTAATGTATTTAAAATATCAACAAAATATAAAAATTCCTGATAGGATAAAATTTATTGAAAATACTACATACAACACTAAACAAAGAGTAAAAGCATATTTACAATACAATCAAGCTCTAAGTGGTGGAGTGTATGGAGGACCTAGGTCAAATTATAATGCACAGGCTTGTGACTTTGATGTGGAACAGATGTTAGAGGATAGAAAATGAAAACTATACTTAAGATAGTTCTATTTTTTAGTCTAATAACTTCTTTATATGCAAAAATAGATGAATATAAAAGTGATGTATACTATGCAAATGGTGTTCTTATAAATGTTTCTGAATTAGATGCCGAAGAAATATGGAAAAATAAAGTAGAAGAATTATTTGTAAATAATCATGAAGCTTCAAAAAAAATTGAAAATGTAAAAATGGCTTACAACCGCTCTCAAAAAGGCTCAGGACTCTTAGGTTCACTACAAGGAGTATTTGATTATTTTGAGTCATTAGACCAAATGTTGAATAATGAACTAGATTGGGGTAAGTTTTCTATATTGTATAAAGAGTACTTAAAAGATAACTTTGAGAATTACAATCCTAGTTTTCATGATGAAGACTTAACTAAACAAGTAAAGGCTTATAAACAAAGTATAAAAAATGGTCATGGAGTAATAGTCATTGCTCACTCTCAAGGAAATTACTTTACAAATGAAGCATATGTAAAACTTGATGGTTGGATGAAAGATTACTTTCATATGTTTGGGGTAGCAACTCCTACTAATCATGTAGCAGGATACGAACCAGATGATATTACAGCACCTTATGTAAAGTTTCATAATGATATTATTAATGTTGTTTTAACGGGACTTTCTTCAAATAGAAAAGATACTCATCATCAAGGATTTCCTTCTATAGCAGCTCATGATTTTTATACAAGTTATATGACAAATGAAGAAACAAAAAATGATATAGTAAACTTCATAACAACAAAACTAGAAGACCACGTAAAAGCTCCATCACAATGGAAAACAAAAGAAGAGTTAAACTACGGCACAAAAGAGTATCGAATCAAAGTAGAACATATGTTTGATCCAAGTGTAACTGTGGATACTGAAGTTTACCCATTTGATCCAGCCAAAAAACTATACTTTGTAGAAGACCCATACAATACATATGTAAAAGGTGGATATGGAGGAATAAAAATCTTAGATTTTTGGGAAGGACAAAAAGAAGAACAGTTTTATAAACTTGAAGGAACTAACCCTGTAGAGTATATAGAGTTTACATGTAAATACCCCTCAACATTTGAAATACTCTCACATCAAAATATAAACACAAAAGCGTG
>CBDLTN010000248.1:0-1943 GCA_965306065.1 uncultured Sulfurospirillum sp.
CTTCTTAGCAGTGTCTATAAATAGTCTTGCTGTAGTATCAGTTGAACCTCCCGCCTTTGATGGGACAACTAACTTAATTGTCTTACTTGGGTATGCTGCAAAACTACTTGTAGCAACAACAGTACATAGTGCCAATGTAGAAAGAATTTTTCTCATTTTTTCTCCTTTGAAATTTTAAAATCTAAAAACTTTAATCAATAAAAGTCAAGAAAAAGTCAAATTTATGTTTTTTTAAATCTTTAAAGTTATACATACATTAAAAAGCATAGATTTGTTCCATATTGTTACAAAATGACGTTTTAATTAGAAATACTATGAAATACCCTAAGTTTGGATTAATAAAATTTCATATAAATTAATAGTGACTTTATATGAACAAGGAATAAACTATATGAAAAAAAATACAAAAATTTTAGCAACACTAGGACCAGCAAGTGACAGTGTTGAAGAGATTGAAAAACTTATAAATGCAGGAACAAACCTTTTTAGATTAAATTTCTCACATGGAAGCCATGAGTATCACTTAAATACTCTTAAAAATATTAGAATTGCAATGAAAAACCTCAATAGAACTGTTGGTGTTCTTCAAGATATATCAGGACCAAAAGTAAGAGTAGGAGATTTACAAAATCAGTTTAAACTTAAAAAAGGTGATATTATCACTTTTTTAAAAGAAGAGATAGTTGGTTATAAAAAGAGTGAAGGAAATTATGTTGTTTCTATCAATTATCCTAAAATTTTAGAAAAGATAAAAATTGGAGAGTATATATATCTTTATGATGGAACAATTAGAGCAAAAGTTATAAAAAATGGTGAAGCAATCAAAGCAGTTATAGAAAATCATGGTGTTTTAAGTTCTAAAAAAGGTGTAAATTTTCCAAATACTGCTATTAATATAGACGTATTAACTAAAAAGGATAAAGAAGACATAGCCTGGGGAGTAAAAAACAAAGTTGATTTTTTTGCTATCTCTTTTGTTCAAAATGCGCAAGATATTTTAAATGTAAAAAAACTTTTGGGCAGTTACCTAGGAAGAATTATTGCAAAAATAGAAAAATTTGATGCTGTTGAAAATATAGATGAAATTATAAAAGTAAGTGATGGTTTAATGGTTGCTCGTGGAGATTTAGGTATAGAAGTACCATACTATGAAGTTCCAACAATACAAAAAAGTTTAATTAAAAAAGCCAATGAGAATGCTATACCAATTATAACAGCAACCCAAATGCTTCTAAGTATGACAACAAGTGAGAGAGCAACAAGAGCTGAAGTTTCAGACGTAGCAAATGCAGTACTTGATGGAACTGATATTGTAATGCTTTCAGAAGAGAGTGCTATAGGAGAAGATCCTGCAAATGTTGTTGAAACTATGAGTAATATCATTGTACAAGCTGAGAGTATTTATAAGTTTCAAAAACAAGATAAACTTGAATTAAGAGATAATTTTGACATTATACAAACTTCAGTTACCAACTTAGCAGATCAGCTTAATGTTGATGCGATACTTTCTCTTACAAGTTCAGGAGAAAGTGCTGTAAAAATGTCTAGATTTAGACCAAAAACTAAAATTTTGGCTTTTTCACACTCCCACGAAACATTAGCTAGACTAACAAGTACATGGGGAGTAAGACCTATTGCTTCTATAAAAACTGAGGCTGCTTCAAAAATGATACAAAGCATGCTTATTGAGTTAAAAAACAGAGATGTATTAAATGAAAAAGGTTCGTACATTACAACTATAGGTTATCCTGTAGGCGTTCCTGGTTCAACAAATACTATCAAAATACTAAATCCTTCTGAAATTAAATACTATCTTGAATTAAAATAAATTAGTTTATTTTAGATAAAATACCAAAGGTGGTTTTACTGCCTTTCGTATTTTCTTTTTTAAAGGTAATGTATGCATAATAAATTTAAAGATTTTTCTATACTATATGTAGAGG
>CBDLTN010000249.1:0-1936 GCA_965306065.1 uncultured Sulfurospirillum sp.
TCTATGATGTTTTTAGCTTCATCAGAGTGTATACCTTCCAAATATATTTTTAAATAATTTTTATAAGATTCTTTAGTATTTGATAAGACAGCTTTTTCCCATGCTTGTTCATCATAGAATAGTTCTATATCGTTGAAGTATTCCTTATGTGTAGCAAATTTATTTATTAATTCAATATAAGATAAATCATTTATTTGTTTAATCATTTTTCACTTTCACATACACATCTAAGTTCTTTTTTAGAATTAGAACGAAAAGAACTAATTTTAGAATTATTGAAATACATACAATCATATTTAGTTATATTAAATAAAAAAAATATTTTTTTTATTTGTACCGAAGATGACCAATAACATTCATGTTTATCAAAACTTCTATTCTCTAGTTTATCTCTTTTTTTGTACAAGCTTATAAGTTCATTTATAGTAGGTACTCTCCACTTATTATAACCCGCAAATTTATTTCTATTAAGTCTATCAACTTTATCTTGTATTTGAGTCTTATTACATAAGTTATAACTTACTAAATGGTTATCTTGCCAAACAAGACCTGTCTCTATATCCTTAAAAACATTGTTATTCTTTTTTTCCTTATATCTCTTCTTAGCATCATCCAAATAGGCTCCAGAAGGATATTCCATCATATAATCATAATATGCGTTAGCTGTATCTATTTTTAAAGTTTTTACCCACACAACTTTTTCTTTTTCACTTAAACTATCTAATTTTTCTTTTGCTTTTTCAAAATATTTACTATTAGGATATTTTTTCATGAATAAGCTATAATCTATGGTGTTTTGAGAGTTTTTAATTTTTTTCCATTTATTATTTGATTGTACTATTTCAATCATACAAATAGCGTCTTCAGCAAATACCCCTTTCGGAAATTGTTTTAAATATTTCTTGTAAGCTGAAATTGTATTTGATTTTTTTATATCTTTCCACATACTATAATCTTTAGGGTCATGTTGTTTATAGAACGTATCAATTTCATGAATATATTTGTTATATATACTAAATGTATTTAAAATTTCTATATAAGAACTATTTGTAATACTTAAACTCATTTGCTAATTTCTTTTGCTATTTCTGGTACAATTCCTTGTTTAGCAAACTCTGCAAGCAAGGCTTCTTCTTCACTTGTATCATATTTAGTTTTCGAATTCACTATTGGGTCGAATTTCCATTGTGTTTTAGAAGTTTCTTCTTCAACATTGTCGCTCAGTTCACTTTTTACAATTTCAGGTGTTAAACATAGAGATTCATCTCTTGTTATTCTAATTTCATTTATGATTGATTTTATATCTGTTGGAGTATTTACTCTACATGCTACATTTGCTTCTTTATTTCCTGAGTTATTATTGTAAACTAATTCATATTTTTTTAGTTGTAAAGGTACTGTGTTTCCATTACCAAATATTTTTTCTGCATCTCTTTCAGTATTAAGTTTATAAGAAATACGTAAAGGTATTTGAGCCATAGTTTGACTATTTATATCTGTTCCCAACAGTGTTTGTGTTGAAAGAATAAGATGTACACCAAAACCACGACCTCTACGAACTATATCTTCAAGTAATTTAGCAAATTTTTCTTTTTCACCCCATGACCCTGCAAATAAACGATGTACTTCATCTATAATAAGAATTACCCTTGGTATATGCTCTTCTTTCTCTAACTTATTGTATGTATCTATATCTGGTACTTCTTTTTGTTTAAAAAGTTTACCTCTTACTTTCATGATTTCTACAAAATCTTTCAATAAATTTGTTGCTGCTTGTAAATCTTCATTATCTAAAAATATTTTTTTACAATTTGGGTGGTTTTTAAAAACTTGAAATTCAACTCCTTCTCTGTAATCCATCAAGTACAACTCAACTTCTTTAGAAGTATATTTTTGTGCAATTTCTAGAATAATATTGTTTAAAAGAGTAGTTTTT
>CBDLTN010000250.1:0-1921 GCA_965306065.1 uncultured Sulfurospirillum sp.
GTTATAAATCACCTGAACAATTTCGCCATATGGACAACAAAATAAGTCAAACTAGTGTAAATGCTTTAGTAGATGCTGCTGAGGACAGTTTTGATTTGGTTCAAGATTATTATGTTAAAAAAGCAGAACTTTTAGGGCTTGAGCAGCTACAAGATTATGATAGATATGCTCCAATAGAGACAAAAGAAGAAGTTTATGATTTTGAAAAATCTAAAGAAATAGTTTTAAAAGCATTTGAAAAATTTAATCCAAAGTTTGCAAGAATAGCTAAAAAAGCATTTGATGAAGGCTGGATAGATGTTATGCCTAAGGACGGCAAACGTGGAGGAGCTTTTTCACATCCTGCAACCCCTGACACTCATCCTTATGTACTTCTAAACCACACGGATAGAAGAAGAGATTTGTTTACTCTAGCTCATGAGTTAGGACATGCGATTCATCAGTACCTTTCTCGTGATGTAGGTTATATTGGTTCTGACACACCTTTAACAACATCAGAGACAGCTTCAGTATTTGCTGAGATGTTAGTATTTGATTATATAAAAGATGGTTTGACCCAAGAACAAAAGACATCATTGTATGCTAGTAAAATAGAAGATATTTTTGCAACTCTGTACAGACAAATAAACTTTACTACCTTTGAAAGACGAGTTCATGCTCATGAAGGTGAGCTTGATTTAGCTACTTATAATAAGTATTGGATTGAAGAGAGTAAAAAGATGTTTGGCAAAAGTATAAAACTAGGAAAGAATTATGAAATGTGGTGGAGTTATATTCCTCATTTTATACACTCTCCATTTTATTGCTACTCTTACTCTTATGGCCAACTTTTAGTCCTTGCTCTTTATGGACTTTATAAAAGTGGTAAATGTGAGAATTTCATAGAAATATACACTACATTTTTAAGTGCAGGTGGTAGTAAAAGCCCAAAAGAACTTATAGATAAATTTGGATTTGATATAGACGATAAAGAATTTTGGAAAATTGGTATCGAAGAGATAAGAAAACTGCTAAAGGAGTTTAAATAATGCTTCAAGATGTACTAAATGACCCAGTTTTTAGCGCAGAGATGAAGAGACATGTACGAGATGTTTTAGAGATTCTTTTGAAAAAAGGAACAAACTTCTCAATTCTAACAAACATAGCTGAGATAAGTTTTGAACCAACTCTTCCTGAAGAGATTCGTTCTACTTTTAAACCCATTACTATGTTCGTTTTAGCTGGTTATACTTTTGAGAGTTGTATAGTAGATGAGTGGGGAATAAGTTTTGAAGCAGGTTTTGGGCATGAAAATTATGGTTCTTTAGTTTCTGTTCCACTTCTTTCTGTTTTACAAATTATAGTAGACGAAACACCAATACTCATAAATTTAAGTGTTGATGTTGAAGATAAACCAAAACCTACATCAAAAGGCATAGAAAGAAGTATGGAAGCACTTCTCTCTAATCCTGAAAATGAGAAGCTACTGAAGTAGTAGCTTATACTCTACGTTTACTTATGATGTAGTTGATTACGCTATCCATAAAAGCGTCTTGTTTTCTATCTTTAGAGTAAGCAAGATATAGTTTACGTGTAATTTTAAGACCTTTTACTCTTGCATAGAAGAGTTCGCCTTTTTCTACTCTTTCGTCTATCATATGCTTAGAAATGATTGAAACAGTAGGTACACCATCGATAACAGAAGACTTTAAAATAGTCTGTTTAACAGCAGTTGAGCTAGTAACTACACTTCTAAGATCAAATGAGTCACAATCAACTCCGGCTTTTTCAAATTCTGCTTTGATTATTTGTCTTGTGTGAGATTCTTCTTCTCTACATACCCATCTAAAATCGTTTAATTCTTCTGGTTTTACAAACTTTGGAAGAGGTGTTTTACTTACTAATACAAGTTCATCATCCATCCACTCTCTATAGATAATAC
>CBDLTN010000251.1:0-1903 GCA_965306065.1 uncultured Sulfurospirillum sp.
TACTACCACTAACCAAATTGCAGCAAAGACTAACCAAGTAGAAAACTTCATCCTCTCTATAACTGAACCACTAGCAATTGCTACTGTAATAGCAGCAAAGGTACCTTGGAAAGCGATAAATACATAAGTAGGATAAGTTCCACTTAAATCATCCCATTTGATGCCATTTAAGAACATGTTTGAAAATCCACCAATGACTTTGTTAAGATTACCCTCAGCAGTTCCAAATGCAATAGAGTAACCAAATGCTACCCAAACAACCATTGCAACCAAAAATGCACTTAATACCATCATATAAGTATTGAGCAAGTTTTTACTTCTTGTCATACCACCATAAAATAGAGCCAAACCAGCTGGTGTCATTAGTAAAACCAATGCAGCAGACACCATCATCCAAGCGGTATCACCTGTATCTAACGTATCTTCTGCCAAAACTAAAGTTGGAAGAAGAGTTAACCATAACCATTTTTTCATTATGCATCCTTTTTGAATTGTTGATAAAATTATAGCAATTAATTGGTTTAATAATATTCTTTTTAGTGATTAAAAAATAGGCAGTTGAAAAAATGCAAATCTAACTACTTCTGAAATAGCTTGTTTTGAAGATGGAATTTAATTAATGGTGAATTTTTCTATGATTTCTTTAGTTGTTTTTTAATGAGTCTAAATATATGATAAGTTGTTCAATACAAATATCATACTCTTTTGAAGATTGGCTCTGTTTTGACAGAAGTAGAGCACCTTCAAAGGAAGCTATTAAAAATAGAGAAACATTTTGAGTATCGATATTTTTTATTTCGTTATTGAACTTTGCTTTTTCAAGAGTTTTTCTAAAAAGTTCTTGCCACTGAGCAAATATATTTTTTACAAGTGTTGCAAAATCTTCATCATTGATTAGAGATTCTTGTAAAATATTCCCTAATGCACACCCTTTTGCAAAATCTCTTTTACTGGTATCTTTAAACATATATATTAAAAACTCTATTATATTTGTTTCAGTACTTTCTAAATCCTGCCAGAATTCTTGGGTTTTTTTAGCAATTTTTTCTTCAATCATTGCTAAGATTAACTCTTTTTTAGATTTAAAATAATGGTACATCGAACCTTTTGTACAGTCCGATGCTTTTAGTATATTAGATAAAGAAGTAGCGCCATATCCATTGGCAAAAACTTCTTTGTATGTTGCATCTATGAGTTTAGATCTTATATCTTCCATATAATCCTCAGTTGGTATTTTCATTTATTATATCCAATATTTTTTGAGGTTCACATCTTTTTGTATAATCTTCATCTATAAAAGAAAAGATAATATCTTTGTTTTTATTTATTATAAAAATAGCAGGCATAGGTAACTCATAGCTTGAATTTTGATTTGAAGTAGGAATATCAATACCAAAACTTTCATATATAGGTTTTAATTCATTTTTAAGTGAAAAAACCAATCCATACTCGCTTGCAGTTAGATTGTCAGTGTCACTAAGAACTTCAAAGTCTAATTCATTTTTCTCTTTTGTATCCAAGCTAAAATCAGGACTTTGAGGAGATATGGCTACTAACTTTGCATTTAAATTTATAAGTTCGTTATTTATAGTTTGAAGTGCCTTTAATTCTAAATTACAATAAGGGCACCATAATCCTCTGTAAAAGTTCAAAACTACAAAGTCATTTGATTTTAACAAAGTACTTAATGATACTGCATTTCCAACCGCATTTTGTAGTAAAAATTCTTTGGCTTTATCTCCAACGTTTAAACTGTTTTTACTTAACTGCATAACTTCAAGCTCTTTAGTAGCTTTTAACATAGTATCTTGAATCTCTTTAGGGACTAAGTCTTTAAAACTTTTTTTATAGTCATTTATCTCATCTATTAATCTTGACATTTTTTTCCTTTGTAGTTAAAAAC
>CBDLTN010000252.1:0-1895 GCA_965306065.1 uncultured Sulfurospirillum sp.
TTTTTGGAATTACTGCAAAACAAGACAGAACAAAAGATGCAAAAAAATATCAATACGCAGATTATGAAACAAAAAAAGCTACTGGTTGGCCTTTTACCCCATACATTAGTAAAACTTTATCAAATCAAAAAGGAGCTTTAGCTCAAACAGAAAATAGCACAACGTCTCTTTATGGAGTATATTTTATGGAGACTTTTTCTCCTATAAACTCTTTAAGTGTTGATATTAGTGCTAGAGTCGATAAAATAAAATTTGATATTGATGGCAATGAAATAACAAAATATGACTATGCCACAAAAAACTATATTGCAGGTGCAGGTACATACGAAGTTAGTAAATCTTATACTCTAATCTCTTCAAAAATAGGAACTACATACTCTATTTCTGATTTTACAAATATCTATACAACTGTAGCAATAGCAAACCAAGCACCAACAACAAGTGAATTAGGAGATAATATAAATTTAGATAAAACAAAAAGTATAAATTATGAAGTAGGTGTTAAAACAAGAGTAGCAAATTTTTCTTACGATTTAGCTATCTATCAAAATGATGTTTCAGATGAAATTATTCAGATAAAAGATGCTGGAGGAAACACTATTTATGATAATGCAGGTAAGACACAAAAAAGAGGATTAGAGCTAAATGGTATCTACCAAGTAAATAAAGAGCTTAGTTTTGGTGCCGCTTATGCCTATAGTGATTTTAAGTATAAAAGCTTTGAAGAAAAAGTAGGTGGGAGTTTTGTTAGTAGAGATGGAAACTACTTACCATATATACCTAAACATCAATACTCTTTTAATGCAACATATAAAATGAGCAATGGTTTTAAATCAAGAATTCAAACAAAATCTTGGGGAAGTTATTATATGGATAATGCGAATACACAAAAGTATAGTGGTTACGACTTCGTAACAGACTTAATGCTCGGTTATGAATACAAAAGTCATATAGCTCAATTGAATATTCATAACTTATTTGATAAACACTATGCAATGGATGCCTCAAAAGATGTATATGGAAATGTTTCTTATAAAGCTGCTGCACCAAGAAGTGTGATGTTAACTTATAACTATAAATTTTAACTTATAAAGGAGTGTTTAGCTTATGAATATAGAATTAGTAAAAGATTTTGTTGACTATGGCATTATAGGACTTTTAGGATTTATGAGTTTTATTACTTTTTGGTTTTGGATTGAGAGGTTGTTTTTTTATAGAAAAATCAACCTCAATAACTATACAAACAAAGAATTGTTAGAAGTTGATTTAACAAAACATATAAACATACTATCTTCATTTGGTTCTAATGCTCCTTATATCGGTCTTTTAGGTACTGTTATTGGAATTATTATAACTTTTTACATTATGGGACAAAATGGAGAAATAGATGTAAAAAACATCATGACTTCTTTAGCTTTAGCGCTAAAAGCGACAGCTATGGGGTTACTTGTAGCAATCCCAGCTATCTTTTTATATAGTCATTTAGTTAGAAAAATAGAAGTCCTCTTAGCAAAATGGGAAGTTTTGAAAAAGGATAATAACCTTGCAAATTAAAAGATTTGATTCTATTAATGTAGTTCCTTTTATAGATATTATGCTCGTACTGCTTGTTATAGTTTTAACAACGGCGTCATTTGTAGCAAAAGGAATTATCCCTGTAGATTTAAGTGATGGAAAATCTGCAAATGAATTTAAATTAAAAAAAGAGCTTATTATTACAATTAAAAAGGATGGAGTGTTTTTAGTAAATGAAAAAATCATTGATAACTCTTTGTTGGAAACAAAAATATTAAGCTTTGATAAGACATCACCTGTATTTATAAACTGTGATAAAGAGTCAAAATTTGAATACTTTGAAAAAGTTATAGATTTATTAAAAAAACATAATTATAAAA
>CBDLTN010000253.1:0-1894 GCA_965306065.1 uncultured Sulfurospirillum sp.
TGTAAAGGTTTATCCCCCTTTACATGTAAAACCTTTTTTTATTGCTTTTTTATAAGCTCATATGCTTCGTTTATCTCTTGTAGTTTTTCTGTTGCAGCATCTATTATAGACTGCTCTTTTCCTTGCCCCATCAAGATATCTGGATGATGTTCTCTTACAAGTCTTCTATACTCTTTTTTTACTACTGAAAACTCTGTACCCTCTTCTAAACCTAAAACTTCATAAGCTTTTTTAAGATTCATGCCTGCTTGTTGCTTTTTCTGAGCATAAAACTGTTCAAATCTAGCTATTAGTGATTCAAAATCTGTTCTTTTAATTTCTAAAACATTTGCTATATCTTCACATATCATAAACTCAGTTTTTGAGAAATCTCCATCTATAAAAGCAAGATTTAAAAGATACTCCATAACACCTAAACGCTTACGATAATCTCTATTTGTAAGCTTTAAATATTTTTGTGAAATGATTATTGTATTATCAAAACTCTGCATCTCTTTCTTATAAATATTTTTTAACTTTTCTCTTATAACTTCACTATCTTCAAAAACTTTAGATATATCAGTAAAAGTAAGACTTAAAAGCTCTGCTTCAAGTTCACATACTTTTCCATCTGCCTTTGCAACTTTTGCCATAAGCGATACTAAAAGTCCTGCTTCATGTTCAGCTAAGTCACCTTTTAATCTCTGTTTTTTATTTACGTGTATATGTTGATAATCAGTTGTTTTGTAACCTCTGGTTAACATGTAAAATAAAATTACGACTATAAGTATAATCATCCAATTCAATTTAATTCCTTTTTGTGTTTATTTTACTACAATATCTTAAATATTTTCTAAAAAGGGCACTTTATGCTTAGTATCATCGTTTTTACACTTCTAATTTCTTTAATGTGTAATGTAATATTAAAAAAGTTTGGACTACCTACAATTATTGGATATATTGCTACAGGAACTATCATCGCTTACGGTTTTGGTCTTCATGAAGCAGTTCACAATCACGAGTTAAAAGAAATTGCAGAGTTTGGTGTAGTATTTTTGATGTTTACAATTGGTCTTGAATTTTCTATTTCTCATCTAAAAAAGATGCGTTATGAAGTCTTTATAGCTGGTTCTATGCAGATTATCATTACTGCTATTATTGTATATCTAATTAGTATTTATATCATGGGAATTGAGCAAAAAATGTCAATAGTTATAGCTCTAGCAATCTCCCTATCTTCAACTGCTATAGTTCTTAAAACATTCAATGAAAATGGTGAAATTAACAAAAGACATGGTCAACGCTCACTTGGAGTCCTTATCATGCAAGATATTGCTGTTATCCCTATTTTACTTTTGTTGGGATTTTTAGCAACTGACGATGGAAATGTTTCTGAAATATTAATAACTACATTTATAAATGCCATTATTCTTTTAGCCGTTTTATATGTTTTAGGAAAATACTTTTTAGAAAAATTCTTTATTCTTATAACAAAAACAAACTCTGATGAGCTTTTTGTTGGTACTATATTGTTCTTAGCTATTGGAGCATCGTATTTGGCTCATGAATTAGGGTTTTCTTACTCACTAGGAGCTTTTATAGCTGGTATGCTTATATCTGAAACAAAATTCAAACACCAGGCAGAAGCTGACTTGATACCTTTTAGAGATTTGCTTTTAGGTGTGTTTTTTATAACTGTTGGTATGCAAATAAATTTTTCAGTAATAGCAGAATACATTCATGTTATAGCTATATTACTTTTAGCGATATTCGCTCTTAAATTTGTAATTATATTTTCTATTATGAAACTTAGAGAAAACAACAAGACAAGTTTTAAAACTGCCCTTTCTATTATTCAGGTTGGAGAGTTTTCACTTGCAATCTTAGAGTTAGCAAGAACCAATAACCTCATAGT
>CBDLTN010000254.1:0-1844 GCA_965306065.1 uncultured Sulfurospirillum sp.
CTATTGGAAGATCAGAAAAACTCAACTCTTTTTTTAACAGATATCCATTATTTAACTCTTTTAAACTTATTCCACCAAAATTTCCAAAGAAATAGGAAAAAACTATACTACCAGCAAGTAATAAGCCAAGTATGATATTTAAAAATATTGAAAAAGAGTTATTATGCATACGCTTACTTTTGATTTAAGATATGAGTAATTATATGATGAGCATGATTTAAAGCAATAGCAATCGAACCACCACTTTGTACCGCTATATCTCCTGCTAAAAAGAGTCCTTTTGTCTTAGATTCATAATTATCATCAAATTCAGGTTTATTATTTTCATCAAATGTTATACCACAAAGTTTCAAAAAGTCTACAGGAGTAGTCCCTCCAATTGCATATATTACTCTATCATAAATTGTATGATACCCATCGTTAAAGTTTACTCTAACTAGACCATTTTCATTTTCTAAAGACTCAATATCAGTTGCCATTCTTAGTCTTAGTTTCTCTTCCCCATTGTGCTCATAAATCATTTTTTCATTTATTTCGTTTAGTCTATTAAACTTATCTCTTCTATAATTTAAAGTTACTGTATTTGTCTTTGAAAGCTCAATTGCATATTCAGCTGCAGAGTTTCCTCCTCCAACCATAAGCAGTTTTTCTCCACTTGAACACTTGTCTAAGTTAAAATTTACTCTTTGGCGAACTGAAGGGGGTATTTTATAACCTGGTTTATTTGGTTTTCCCATAGTTCCAATTGCTATTATCACATTTTTTGACATATATCCAGCACTAGAAGTGATAATTTGAAAAATATCACCATCTTTTTTTATCTTCTCAACTTCAGAATTAAATGCAGTATCAATCTCTCCATTATCTAAAAGTTGATCAAAATAATTAAGAGTACTCTCTTTAGTTCCGTCTTTAAAGTCTACATTGCCAGCCAACTCTATTATTTGGCCTTTATAATCTTTATCAACTCTTTTATTGTCTTTGTAAAACTTTCTTATTGTTTGGGAGTGGTTATCACCCTTTTCTATCATCAAAATTCTATCTAAACCTAATATTTTGGCTTCAACAGCCGCACCTATTCCTCCAGGACCACCACCAATAATAACCATGTCATATATTTGTTGCATTCTCTACTCTTTTTTTGAGTTTATTATACCTATTTAAATTGAATAATATCTTTTATATATTAAAGTTTTAACTATTAAGACCATACACCCTCAAGTCTATATCCACAATAAGGACAAATACCATTATCATCAAGTTTATTAACTACATTTTGTCCAATATACCCACCCCTACCAATCACTTTTTCATTACATTTGGGACAATAAGTAGATTCGTAATCCTCATCATATACATTACCAACATAAACATATTTCAAACCCTCTTCTTGAGCTATTTTGTAAGCTCTTCGCAGAGTCGATTTTGGCGTATTTGGAACATCCATCATTTTGTATGTTGGATGGAATGCTGAAAGATGCCAAGGAATAGTAGTATCAACACTTGCAATAAATTTTGCTATATTACGAATCTCTTCATTAGAGTCATTTTTATTTGGAATCAAAAGCGTTGTTATCTCTACCCAAATTCCCATTTTATGTGCATTTTTCACACACTCTAAAACAGGTTTTAATCTACCTCCACAAATCTCTTTGTAATACTTATCTGAAAAACTTTTTATATCAATATTCATACCATCTATATATTCACTGAGTAGATTTAAAGCTTTACTTGTTTCTAATCCACTTGTAACATAAATATTTTTAAACCCATGTAGTTTAGCTAGTTTTGCAGTATCATAAGTATATTCGAAAAATACAATTGGTTCATTATAAGTATAAGAT
>CBDLTN010000255.1:0-1826 GCA_965306065.1 uncultured Sulfurospirillum sp.
GAGATAGATAGTGTTAAAGGACATATTAAGTCTTTTGAGACAGCACTAATAGAAAGAGAAAAGTTTACTATTAAGACTGTAGTTAAAAATCTAGTAAATGACATTGTTTATGAAAAAAAATCACAAGAAGAAGAAATTAGACATCAAATCAAAAATCAATAGCTTATTGCTTATAACCTAGCTATCTCTCTTGCTTTGCAAAATAAAAATAAAAACAGAGATGAAATAATCAAAATTATCAAAGAGATTATAAAAAGTGCCACAAATATAAGTGATGAAATACACTATTTTATCTTCGATAATAAAGGTAATTTACTATTAGATACAAAAAATAAAAAAAATGTAGGTCAAAATTTTATAGACTTTAAAGATATAAATGAAAAGAGTTTTATTAAAGATATTCTACATGTAGATGGTTTTGTAGAATACTTTTGGTACAAACCAAATGATAGCAAGATAGCTAAAAAAATCACCTTTTCAAGAAAAATATCTAATTTGGGAATTGTTATAGGTTCTGGTGCCTCAATAGAATCAAATCATGCATTAAGTAAAACAATAACAAACAAAATAAAAAAAGAAAACTTTAGTAAAGATGAATTCATATTTTTATATAACGTAAAAAGCCTACATAATCTAAAAAAATTTTCAAAACTAGTTTTAGCAAAAAATATTAAGACTGGCAATGATGAGTTAGATATTATAAATAAGATATTAATAGCCAATGACTATAAGGCTGATGTTTTTTATAAGTATAACAATAAACTAATCTATACAACTTTTTTACCTGATATTAAAACTTTTATAAGTGCAGGTGTTTATTTAGATACCATAGATAAAATAGTTGCAAATGAAACATTCAAAGCAAATGAAAAGTTAAACAAAAAAATACTCTTCTTACTTATTACGATGCTTATAATAGCCTCCGTCTTTTTTATGCTTTCTTATTTAATTTCAAAAAAAATAGAAAGAATGTTTAAAGACTATCGTATAAAAATTTCACGAGGTCAACAGTTATTGATTCAAAAATCTAAAATGGCTTCTATGGGAGAGATGATAGGAAATATTGCTCACCAATGGAGACAGCCCCTTTCCCAACTCTCAGGTCTATTTTTTGATATTGAATCTGCTTATGACTATAAAGAATTGGATAAAAGATACATAATAAAAAGATCAGATGAAGCAAATGACTTGATAGAGTATATGTCAAAAACAATCGATGATTTTAGAGAATTTTACAATCCTAATACAAAAAAGGAGAAGTTTAACCTCCTACATACCGTCAAATCAGCTTTAAAAATTGTAGGTTCTTCATTAGAGTATCATCATATTAAAGTATCTTTACATGTAGATGATTCTTTACATGTAAAAGGTTTTTCAAATGAGTTCTCTCAAGTAATCTTAAACATATTATCCAATTCAAAAGATATTGCTCTATTTAGAGATATAAAAGAGCCTAAAGTCAAAATTTTTAGTGAAGTTAAAAACAATATAATATCTTTACATGTAGAAGATAATTGTGGAGGTATTGCTAAAGATAAATTAGAAAAAATATTTGAACCATACTTTACTACTAAATACAACTATGGAACAGGTATAGGTCTTTATATGTGTAAAGTTATCATAGAAAATAAAATGGGTGCTAAAATTTTTGCAACAAATATAAAAAATGGTTCAAGATTTACAATCAAGGGACTTCATGACTAACGAAATCATACTAGGAATAATCACTCTCATCACCTCTGGAATTACAGCAATGATAGGTGTTGGAGGAGGTATGATTCTTATAGCCATATTGCCCTCTTTCTTCCCTACTTCTGCTCTCATAC
>CBDLTN010000256.1:0-1789 GCA_965306065.1 uncultured Sulfurospirillum sp.
CTCTTCAAAAAATCATTATAGTTTAAAACTATTTAGCTTTTGTGCAGTCGCCAAGAAATGGTAACTCATTTTCATGATTTACATTATGGATTATAAGTGCATAATGACCTGGTTTATTTGGTTTTGATGTTACCAAAGCCTTTTCGACTCCCTTAATAAAAATATCCGTAGTCAACCCATCTTTTTTTGTAGATTCTTGATACTTAAATGTAACATTTGCTATATTTAGAACTTTAGGTTCTATTTGCATTGCTTGTGAGTCATTACAGAGATACTTGCCTGTATAATTGCTATTTGCATAAGAAAGAGTTGCAAGAAGCAAACCCAAAAAATATACTTTACTTGTTTTCATATTGGTTCCTTATTGACAATATTGTCTAGTGTTTTTATGTTTATTTGATGATTAATTATGCCTTTTTTAAAATTTTATTGGACTTAAATTCTGCTAAGAGTATGTTGGAAATAACATTGTGCAGACATAGTATTAAAAATATGACTCAATAAAAGAGGAAGTATGAATTATTTTTAATTTTATCAAACTTCATATTGTAAATTAATTATAAATTAGATAATCTTGTTAAAAAAATTAGGTAGTCATAATTGTATTTTGAAACCATAAAAGTAGAAAATGGAAAACTTTTAAACCTAAAGTATCATCAACAAAGAGTAGATAACGCAAGAAGTTTTTTAGGATTTAGCGACAAACTAGAGTTAAATACAAAAGATTTTAATCTGCCACAAGAAGGTGAGTTTAGACTAAGAGTAGATTATGCAAAAAAGATACAGAGCTTTACATGTAAAGAGTTTATAAAACGTGAATTTAAAAAATTTAGGCTTATAGAGTCGGATATAGAGTATAAGTACAAGTACGTTAACAGATATGAACTTGATGCACTGAAAAGAGATGAAAAAGAGATAATTATCACCAAAGATGGACTTTTAAGAGATACAAGTATAGCAAATATAGCTTTACATGTAGATGGTATATGGCTTACACCAAGAATACCACTTCTAAAAGGAACAACAAGAGCAAGACTGATAGATGAAGGGTTTTTGAAATGTAGAGATTTAACTGCCGATGATTTAGAAAAAGCACAAAATTTTGCTATAATGAATGCTTTGATAGATTTTATGATAATAGAAAAGGCAGAGATTGAATTGGGATTTGAACGCACTATATACAAGTGAAGATGGATTAAACAGAGATTTAGAATGTGCAAAAACAAAAGCACATAATTTTGAAAAGATGTATAAAAATGGTCTAAAAAACCTAAACTCAAACGAGTTTATAGAGGCTTTACGTGAATATGAGACAATAAGTCAAATACTTGGTAAGATAATGACATACGCTTTTTTAAAGTTTGCAACTAACAGTGATAACGGTCCATTTTACGCAAAATACCAAAACGAGTACACAAATGTAAGTGAATTTTTAATCTTTTTTGAATTAGAATTTAATCGTCTAAATAAAGCAAAACAAAAAGAGTTCATAGATAATTCAAATGGTTATACATTTTACCTTCAATCTTTACAAGAAGAAAAGCCCTATCAACTTACTGCTAAAGAAGAGAGAATTCTTTTAAAAAAGAGTACTTCAGGTGGTAGTGCTTGGAGTCGTCTTTTTGATGAGCATTTTAGTAAAATGAAGTTTGTTTACAATGGAGAAAAAATCTCAGAAGAGAAGATTCTTTCACTTTTACATAACCCTGATAGAGAAATAAGAAAAAAAGCTTCCATAGCCTTTAGCAAGGGATTAAAATCTCACCAACCTCTTTTAGGTTACATCTAC
>CBDLTN010000257.1:0-1718 GCA_965306065.1 uncultured Sulfurospirillum sp.
ATTTCTAACAAGCTGAGATAATTCATTATTATTTTCTAAATGTTTCTGTATAGTTTTAGCATTATTTGTTGTTTTATTTTGAAACCATTGTTCAAAAAAATCATTTCTTTGATTATCAGTAAAAGGTAAAAGCTTAAATGTTAAAAAGGGTAATTTTTTATATGCATCACTTGATATTCTACAAGTTATTATCAATTGAATATTAGGATATTTTTTATTAAAGGATAAAATTGTTTCTATAATAAATGGAAAAGATTTTATAATTTCATCTAAGCCATCCAATAATAAAGTAGTGTGATTATTTTTAAATAAATCTTCTACTTCACTTGTATCAATTATATTCATTTCTTTAAAACTGTTTATATAATAATATAAGCCATCTATTAGTTTAGGTACTTCCTTTTGATTAAGTATTTCATCAATATTCTCCCATCTATTTACTAGTTTTGGTAATTGAATATATAATTTTAAACTGTTTTTATTATTGTCTTGTTGCTCTTTTTTTGCATACATTTGTAAAGTAGTGGTTTTACCAGCTCCAGCATCTCCTACTAAAACCATATTTTTTTTTGTTTCAAAAAAATTATGTATTGGTGCTGTTATTGTAAAATTAATTTTGTTTTTTGTTTCCTTTTCTGTTTTTATTATTTCTTTTGTCATCTCATTAGAACATATAAAATTTAAATTTGAATGTATAGTTTGGATGTTATCTATTAAGTTTTTTATGTTATCATTTAAATGAGAGTTATTTATCGTTTTGATATTTTCAATAATGTTATTTTTTAATGCATTTATTATTAAAAGAAGTTTATTACCATCTAATTCAAATATAAAATTTTCATTTTTTACAAGTTTTTCTATTTCTATTATTTCATATTTATGTTGTTCAATTGATTTTTCTATTCTATTAAGTGTGCTTAATGTTTGAGGTGATTTTTCATTTAAAATATCATTTATTCTCTTATGTATTTTTTGAATTAGTTTTAAATTAGGGGATAAACCATTTTTTATATCTTCTATCTCTTCTTTGTATTTAGATATTGTTTCATTATTATTTTCAATATTTATGAGTTCTATTCTTAGTTTTTTTGCTTTATTATTTAAATCCTGAATAATTTTTTCCGTAGCTATTTTTTTTTGTTCTAATTGTGCATTATTTTTTATTGTTTCTTTATAATATTTTTCTACTTCTTCAATGCTTGTAGTTAAAATATTTGTATTAAATTTTGAATTTACTTTAATAAAATAATTTTTAATATTTTTCCATTTTTTTTCATTCACTTCATAAGATTGCATATCAGTTGTTAAGTTTGAAAAAAAATATTTATTATTATCATTATTTGAAGGAATAAAAAGTAAATCTAAAAAAAAGTCGGAAATTTCAACTCCTTTTACAACTTGTAATGCATTTAAAAGCTCTTTATTTGTTAGTAATTTTGAAATTGCATTACTAATGTTAAGTTTATTTCCCATAACTACTTCCAATAATTCTGGATAAAATTCCTTTATCTTTTCTTGAAGTATCAAGCTATCATATATGCTTATATTTTTATATTTTCTTAATCTTTCTATTTCTTCTATTTCTTTTAAAATAATTTTTGTATCTATTTCAAAAGGAGTAATAAAAATTACTTTTGTTGGATAATGTTTATTTGAATCTTTGTCAGGAAGGGCTTTTGAAATACATTGTGATAGTTGATTGGTGATTTCCATAATAC
>CBDLTN010000258.1:0-1708 GCA_965306065.1 uncultured Sulfurospirillum sp.
AATCTTATTTTTAAAACTCATAATACATCCTTTATGCTAGAATATCCTATTGTATTTCAATATACAACAATACTAACTTAAACTAATATTATTTTGCTATTTTTTATCTCTATTATTCCACTTAATTCACACTCAAATACTCTTTGAGGATATTTTTTTATTGCTTCATCATATGTTGGATTTGTTTTGCAATATTCTAAAAAATCATCTTTCTCTAAATATTGAATACTTCCAAATTGAGATACAAACTCATCAATATCATAAATAGAAGTCGCCAAATTATTCTTCAAAAGATAGTTTGTACCTTCACTCTCACCAAGTCTATGTGGTAAAACATATATTTTTTTTCCCATTTTTAAAGCGTATTCAACACTTCTCATACTTCCACTTTTTAAATCTGCTTCTGAAACAATAAGAATTTCACCTAAAGATACTACTATCTCATTTCGCAATACAAAACTCCAAGGAGTTGCTTTGAATCCAACTTTAAATTGACTAAGAGTTAAGCCTTCATTTTCTATCTTTGTAATTATTGATTTGTTCACATTTGGATATTTTATATCTAGCCCATTTGCCATAATTGCAATTGTATTATTAGCACCTGCATTTTGATGAGCAATAGAATCTACACCCATAGCAGCACCACTTACTATACAAATTCCTCGTTTTGAAAGTTCAGATGAAATTTTTGCTGTTTGTAATTTGGTATATGAAGAAGGACGACGTGTCCCGATTAATGAAACTTTTTTTCTATTTAATAATTCTTTATTTCCTAAATAAAAAAGTTCTTTAGGATATTTTTTCATTGAGTTCAATTCATCAATACGGAACTGAACCTCTTCTATCATCATAAATCTTTTAAATAAACTAAGTCAACATCCTTAAACATATCTTTTGAATTAATAAGTACATTTAAAGTGTTTTTGTGAGGATGTCCTATTGCCAATGCATATCCTCTTTTTTTAGCTATTGATATAGCTTTTTTCAATTGTTTTTTTATTAGTTTTTTATCTATATTATTATCTATAAATATATCTCTAGAATGTAAATTTATACCGTATTTATTAGCTATGTTTGGAGCTTTGGTTTGTGCAGTTGTTCTACTATCAACAAAATAAATTTTTTCTTCCATCATAACACTTATTAATCTGTCCATTGATTGTAAATCTGCTGTAAACTTACTTCCTGTGTGATTATTATAATATTTTATTGATGGGAACCAACTCTTTATTTGTCGGATTCTTTTTCTTATTTTCTTTTTTGAATCACCTATTTTAAGGGTATCAGGTTCAGGTCTACCAAAATTTAAAGCCTCAGTAGGAAGATGAATCATTGCAAATCCAAAGTCTTTTGAAAGCTCTATTGTATCTGGATGTCTTTTTGTTGGAGGAAAAAATGATGGTGTAACCTTAAAAGGTATTTTTTTAATAAGCTTTGTTTGGTGAGCATATGCAACATCATCTATAATAATAGCAAGTTTTGGTTTGCCACTATATATTACTTTTTTTTCTACATGTAAAGGTTTTTTTATTTTTTTATCTTGTTTTTCTAAGCTCTTTTTATAATCTTTTATCTCTGAAAGATGTGTCTCTTTTTCTATCTCTTTTTGTTTTTTGATTGTAACAGGAGGAAGTTTTTTAGGCTCTTTTGGTTTTTCATATTTTGGAATAGAATCTAGTCTCTTTTTTTCATCTTCAAGCATCTTCTT
>CBDLTN010000259.1:0-1662 GCA_965306065.1 uncultured Sulfurospirillum sp.
GAGTTTAGAAGACAACATTGCTACTTGTGTAGAGTATCATAAAAGAATGAGTAAGATAGGTATGACTCTTGAGATAGAACTCGGTTGTACAGGTGGAGAAGAAGATGGTGTGGACAATACTCACTTAGATAACTCTGCACTTTATACTCAACCAGAAGATGTAGCGTATGCATATGAGAAATTGATGGCAATTAGTCCTAATTTTACAATTGCAGCTTCTTTTGGAAATGTTCATGGTGTATATAAACCTGGTAATGTTCATCTAACTCCAAAGATACTTGATAATTCTCAAAAATATATTCAAGACAAATTTAACACAGATGCAAAACCAGTAAATTTTGTTTTTCATGGTGGAAGTGGAAGTGAGTTAGCTGACATACGTGAAGCTATTGAGTATGGTGTAATTAAGATGAATATTGATACAGATACACAGTGGTCTTTTTGGGAAGGAACTAAAGGGTATATTGAGAAAAATGCTCCATACCTTCAAGGACAAATCGGAAACCCAGAAGGTGATGATAAACCAAATAAAAAATATTATGATCCAAGAAAGTGGTTAAGAGCAGGTGAAGACACAACAATAGCAAGATTAAAGCGTGCATTTACTGATTTAAACTGTTTAAATAGGAATTAAATGACATTTTCTCCCTCTCCATTAGAAAAACGTATTTTTAGAGGGAGGGAAATATATATAAAAAGAGATGATATTTTACATGTAGATTTTTCTGGCAATAAAGCGAGAAAATTTCACTGGTTTTTAAATCAGGAATTTTTACATGTAAAACGTGTTATCTCTTATGGCTCAAATCAGTCAAATGCGATGTATTCACTTTCTGTGATGGCACGCATGAGAGGTTGGGAGTCTCTCTACTTTTGTAATCACATCCCAGACTTTTTAAAAGAAAATCCAATAGGAAATTATAAATATGCTTTGCAAAATGGCATGAAAATTATTGAGAGTGAGTCTAGGCAAAAAGATGCTTACATGTATACAGATAAGAGTGATCTTATAATAGAAGAGGGTGGTCGTCAAAAAGAAGCAGAGTTTGGAGTAAAAATTTTGGCTGAAGAGTTGATAAAAGATATAGAAAATAGTGGTATAAAAAAACCATATGTTTTTTTGCCATCAGGGACAGGAACTACAGCTCTTTTTTTACAAAAACACTTACCTTTTAAAGTATATACATGTAGCACAGTTGGAGACGATGAGTATTTAAAAGAGCAATTTAAAGAGATAGAATCTGACAAGAGAATATATCCTACTATCTTAAGTAGTCAAAAAAAGTATCATTATGGAAAGTTAAACAAAGAATTATATGCACTTTGGAGTGAGATTAGAGATGATATGGGAATTACATTTGATCTGATGTATGACCCTGTAGGATGGAAAAAGTTTTTTTTACATGTAGAAGAGTTAAAAGGAACTCCAATCTATATCCATCAAGGTGGAGTGATTGGAAATGAGTCAATGTTAAAAAGATATGAACGCAAATATGGTATAATCGGGAATAATAAGGAAAAAATATGAAGCAAATAAATACAATAAATAAAAATTTTAAACATGAGTTTAATGAACTGCTTAAACGTGGTCACATGGATATGGATAATGTATCTAAAATAGTTTTAAATATAATTTCTGAGATAAAAAAAGATGGTAATGAA
>CBDLTN010000260.1:0-1617 GCA_965306065.1 uncultured Sulfurospirillum sp.
TTTTTTCCTTTCCCTGCCATACCAGTAATAAAAGCATTATAACTGTCAGAAAATCTTCCCAATGTAAAATTAATATTTACTCTACCATCAAGTGAAGTTCCAATAGGTACAGACAAAAAGTCTTGTTCATTATTCTCATTATTACCTCGTTGTATTTTATTTAATATATTTTCAACAATCAAACCTAAGTCTTCATTAACTAGTTTAATATCACACTCATGTTTATCAATCAATTTTGATAATTGTTCAACACTTTTATGCGCTTTAAGAGCTATTTTATCTTTTGATATTTCTATAATTGGATATTGTTCTAATATAAATCGTCTTGCTTTTTTATTTGTTCTTTTGACATCTTTATTGCCAAATGCTATAACATACATACCTGCTTCATGAGCAGCACTAATAAGTTCAATAAATCTTTTTTCAGAAGTTAAATCATCAGGAAAATCTTCAAGATTAATAATCAAGAGATAATAAATCTCTTTATACTTACTATTTTGATTATATATTGAAATTGTTCTATTTTTACTAGTTAAAAGTTCATCATGTCTTTTAAATGCAATATCTTCTAACTCAGTAAACTTTTGATTTGATAGCTGAGACTTATTTGCAATTTTATATAAACCCTCTGTTTTAAAACTTGAGAGATGCGAAAATCTTTTTCTTATACTATAATCAAAAATATTTATTTCTATGTTAGCAGATGAATTAGCTTCCAATAACTTTAAAGCAGTGTTTTCTATAAGATTATTAGATTTTTGTTCACTATCGTCGTCAAATAATATACAAAAACCTCCACTGGTTTCTGGTAATAACAAGGGAATAAAATTTTCATTTTTATCTACAAGTTCTCCACAATAAATACCAAATGGAAATGAATGCTCATTCTTTTTCATGCAATTTTGTCCTTAATTGATTTTAATTTAACAAAAATAAGTTGTATTGTTAATTGATACACTAGCATAATATAATGGAAGTTATTATAACTTATACTTTAATAAAAAACAATAAATCAATATCGATATATACTCATCATAAATTATTTAATATAATATTTAACTCTCATATATTTATTATAATCCAGTCCCATATAATGTCAATAAATAGTATATTTAACAGTTGTTAGTAACATATACTTAATTTTATATAAATCTTTTTTACGGGCTTTTTAACCTTTAAAACATGCTTAAAGTCCAACCTCGGGTACCATCTAAACAACTATCTATCAAAGTTTAAAAGCCTTATTTTTTTTGTCTCATCAAAATGTTAAAAAAATGCAACTCTAAATCTAATCTTTTATAAATAAAATTAACATGATAATTTAAATAAATTTATTATACAATTTAACACAAAATCAAATATATAGGAGGTGCATTATGAAATTTCAAAAAACAAACATATTAAAACTATTAAAAGAAGAGTTGGTGACAATAAAATAATAGAAAATTATAATTGTCACTAAATTTAAAATATATAATTTGGAGACAAAATGTACACGCAATTAAAAGAAATAAATAAAAAACCAAAAGCTTTTCAGTTTTATACAGCAGAATCATTATGGGCAGATTCTTATACTTCAAAACAAATGTTATCTTATCATCTCAATGAGGATATAGA
>CBDLTN010000261.1:0-1561 GCA_965306065.1 uncultured Sulfurospirillum sp.
ATCTTTCATCTCTTCATATTCACTTAAAGCATCACTCTCTATAGTAATACCTCCTCCACTCTTAAAAACATATCCATCATCTTTTTTTTCTATAAAACGTATCATTACAGCACTATCAAAGCTCTCTCCATCGTAGTAACCAAATACGCCTGTAAAAAAACCTCTATCATAGTTTTCAACTGATTTGATTATATCTACTGTTTTTTTCTTTGGAGTTCCTGTTATAGAACCTGCAGGAAGCATTGAAGATATTATATCGCCCAATCTTTCATGCCAATTCTCTTCCAAATCAGCTGTAATTTTTGAGCTAACTTGAAGAAGTTCTTTCTCTCCTGCATGTATTTTATCAACATACCTAAACTTTTCCACTTGTATATTTTTCCCTACAATACCAAGGTCATTTCTAAGAAGATCCACCACCATAGTATGCTCACTTGTCTCTTTTTGGTTTGCTAAAATTCTCTCTAAGGCATGAGGGATATGTGCTTCAATAGTACCTTTCATAGGGTATGTGCTTATTTGGTTGTCTTTGATTTTTACAAATCGTTCAGGAGAATAGCAAACAAATCTATCTTTTACATGTAATTTAAAAGGAGCATTAGCATTGTAAAATATAGACTCCAAATCTATATCTCCTTCAAGCTTAGTCTCAAAAGTTAGATTAAGTAAGTAAGTATTGCCTTTTTTTATCTCTTTTTTTACTTTTTTAAGTGCATTTTTATACTCTTGAAAACTTACGTATAACTGCTTTTTTATATTTGTTTTTTGAGTGGTTTTTCTATCTTTATAGTTTTTAAAGTTTTCTAGTTGAAACTGCACATTCTCATCTTCAAAAATCCAATTTTTCACCTCAAAATCGACAGCAAAAAAGACAGGTTTTCTTTTTTTGCCATATTCGTTTAACTTTTCAAACAACTAATTTCTCCAAATATAACATATAAACATACTTTTATATCAAGCAAATCTTTCAAAATAGTTCCTTGATTATTTTTTAGGTTTTAACAAGTTTTGACTTAATAATTCAATATCATCTTGTAAACTGATTATCTTTTTATAATATGGCAAAGTTATTTTTTCAAAACCATCTTTATTATCTCTAAAATTTACACACCACTCATAATCTACATCTAAAGAATCCAATAAATTTATATTAAGCAAAGTGTCATTAATACAGCCTAGATTTGCATGAGTTACTAAAAGAGTACTAGCATCAAACTCTTTTATAAAATCATACATGTAAAGATCTTCATCTACAGGAACCATAAGACCCCCTGCACCTTCTATAATAACTACATCACTTACATCAGACATCTTTTTATATGCTTCATGTATAACTTTTATATCTATCTTTTCACTACCTTTAGATACATAAGGAGCAGCAGGAAGTTCATACTGAATCGGAACTACATCTTTAGTGCTAAACTCTTTTAGTTTAGGATTATATTTTTGTGCTGTTTGAAGTAATAACTGACCATCAAGCGGATACTCTACTACACCAGTTTCTATAGGTTTTAAAACTCCTACATGTAAACCTTGATTTGCTAACTCTTCTATAAGTTTA
>CBDLTN010000262.1:0-1553 GCA_965306065.1 uncultured Sulfurospirillum sp.
CCCTTAGGATTAAGTTTTGATATAAAATCATATAGTACTAAAGAGTCACTATTGTACCTATAACCTTCTTCATATTGAAAAAGGTAAAGAGTCTTATCTATAAGCACGTATAACAAAGCCTCTTTTATCTTTAGCTTCTATACTATAAACTGTATAACTTATTTTAACATCATCTCCAAACTTATCACGAATTAGCCAGCCACCCTCTTTTGCTCTATCTCTTCCTAAACCTATGTTTGAAAGTCTTGTAAGTCTTTTTATTTCGCTATCAGGTATGCCTAGTCTTTTATCTTTTTGTACTTTACTTAAAGTTGCAAAACCTCCAGTTCCTATAATCGGAATTACTTCAAAATAATGCGTATCATCATATTTAGATAAGAAATTATCTACTTTACTTTTACATGTAGAGCTTATTTTGAAATTTCCACTAATCATATCACCACACTCAACTTTTCCTAACTTCTGAAGCATACTTCCCGCTTTTGCTACGCTCTTTCCAACTTCTAACTCTTTTAAAGTTTTCTTTAAATATGTTATCTCTTTTATATTTTTTCTTAGATTTTCTTTATCTTTGTTTCTTTCTTTAAGTTCATTGTTTTTCTCAGCTATTTCAACTCTAAGAGTTTTAATTTTATTTTCATAATCTTTTTCCCTTAAATTTATGCTAGATTTTAAATCATCAAATGATTTTCTTATAACTGCAAGCTTTTCATGTTCACCAAGTTCAAGTTCATTCTTTTTATTTTCTATTTTTTCTATATCTACTTTAAGATTCTTTATGAGTCTATCTTTGTCCTTATTATCACTAATGAGATTATTTAATTTATTTTTTAATTCACTTTTATCTTCACTTAAAATCAATAATACTTTAGCATTTGCCTTTTGTTTGGATTTTATATCCATTTCAAGTACAGAAATCTTTTGATTTAATATTTTATAATTTTCATTATGTTTATTTTCATTTATTTTTACAAGTTCTTCAACTTCTTTATCTAAAGACCTCTCTTTAATTTCCAAGACTTTTATTTTATCTTGCAGTTGTAATACTTTATCTTCTGCTAAAGTTTTAGAAACCTTGTTGTTATCTAATTGAGAAATCAATTTTTTTTCATTAGATTTTAAAGTTATGATTTGATTTTTCAAGTTACTTATATCAAGTGTTAAATTATCGATTTTCATTTTACTTTGTTGAACAGTTTTTTCTACAAGCTCATCACTGTGTTCTTTGTTTTGTGTTATAGTTTTTTCACTGTTTGTTAGTATTGTTATACTATTTTGCTTTTCATGTGCTAATTTTTGAGTTAATGTTTTAATCTCATTATTTTTAGTTTCCAATTGGCTTATATATTTATTTTCAACTCTTTTTATAGTTTTGTTGTACTCTTCTTTAATTGCATCTTTTTCTTGTGTACTATTTTTAACTATATCATTAAACTCTTGTAATTTTTTACTATTTGCTCTTTCTAGTTTCATAATTGCTTCAGATTTTTTAGTCAAAATTGCATTTTTTTCTAACATCATTTCATTAATTTTACTTTGTAATAGTGCTATTT
>CBDLTN010000263.1:0-1503 GCA_965306065.1 uncultured Sulfurospirillum sp.
TTTTTGATTTCTATAGTTATAGGTTTTGTAGGAATGCTTGCTTTTCCAAGTGATAAGATGCTTATCCTTTCTTTGAGTTTGGCTGCAGTTGTATTGATACTTTTTAAGAAGGCGTTAGAAGATGGATAGTAGTTATCTTATAGCAGGAATTGTAATAGCAGCTATTTTAACTTATGTTACTAGAATAACACCATTTATATTTTTTAGGAAAAAAGAACCATCTGCTATTATCAAGTATATAGAGTGGAATATGCCTGTTATGATTATGGTTATATTGGTATTTTATGCTCTTAAAGATGTGACATGGGGAGTTTATCCTTATGGTATTGGAGAGATGATAGGTATATTAATCGCTGGAGCTTTACATGTAAAGTACAAAAATGCACTTTTAAGTATATTTGTTGCAACTCTTTTTTATATGATTTTAATACAAAAAATATTGGTTTAATTTAAAAATATTGATATAATAATAAAAACTTTAAAGAATATCAATTGAAAATAGAAGAGTTAAGTGAAGAAGAGATAAAACTTTTAGAAAAATCTGATGGTATTGAAAAGAGTACTAATGAAGAAAGCAAAAAAAGTTTAAAAAATATTATTTATAAAGTTAATCGACTAGAAGAGACTTTAAACAATAGTGTTGATGTACAAGAGAAGTTAAAAATCATATATGAAGTTGGCAAAACACTTCTTGCATCTTGTTCGGATAATGTATACTCACAAAGACTACCAGTAGCTGCATTAAAAACTTTTTCTAAACATTTTGTAGGATTGATTGTTAAAAACAGTTTTACGCTTTCAAATTTTAAGGCACTAATCCCAAATACATATGATATAGGGAGTCATTCAGTAAATGTTGCAATTTTTGCTTCTTTAATTGGCTCTAAAGAAGGAATGAATGCAAAAGAGTTAAATAATCTTTTTTTAGCAGGATTACTTCACGATATAGGTGAAAGTAAGATAGATAAAAGAATTATAAATAAACAGGGAAAAATCACTAAAGAAGAAAGAAAAATATTAAAAAAACATCCGTTAGAAAGCGTGAAACACTTAGTAAAACACTCTATAAATAATCAAGAGTTATTAAGTGGAGTAATACAACATCATGAGAGATTAGATGGTACTGGTTATCCTGAAGGTTTAAAAGGTTATAGTATCTCAACTTGGGGACAGATACTAGGTATATCTGATGTTTTTGATGCTTTAATAACTCAAAAAAGTTATAGAGATGCATATAGTACTTTTGATGCTTTAATCTTAATGAAAAAAGACATGGGAAAACAGTTTAATCTAAAATATGTAAATACACTCATAAAACTTTTACGTTAAAAATCTCAAATACTCATTGAAACCTCTTAATAATTCCACAAAAGTCAAAAAATGAGTAAAGTTCTCCAATACATATCTTTTTAAACAAAAAACACTCACTTTAAGTAATATTTAATATAACATATGATAACGTTTATCATCTAACACAAAGGTGAAAAAAAATGTTAAATATAC